>JAZQZO010000095.1:0-1438 GCA_045634065.1 Acutalibacteraceae bacterium | reverse complement strand
CACCCTCTTAGGGTTCAAGTCCCTCATCTTTAAAAATTGAGATAAAAAAACAAACTCAGCAACTTTTTAGCTGCTGAGTTCTTGGTGCGAGAGACGGGACTTGAACCCGTACGAGCTGCCCCACACGCCCCTCAAACGTGCGCGTCTGCCGATTCCGCCACTCTCGCATATTCACTTCACTCTCTCGAGTGCTCGTATACTATACCACTTTTAAATCGACTTGTCAATACTTTTTTTGTTTTTTTTCACAGAAATTTTCAGATAGTGTTTTCGACAAAACTTGACATAATTTGTCACAATGTAATATAATTGAAAACATTGAGAGGATGTGGATTCGGTGAAGAAAATTTTACAGTTTGCAGTAAGTTTCATTTTTATGCTGATTTTTGCTTTTTCTGCCTTTGCGGGCAGTTGTGACAGCTATATCGGCAGTAACAAAAATGCCCAGAATTACACCGTGTGGGCAAACACCGTCAAGTCTTATCTTCACTTGTGCAGTGACGGCAAACTTATGAAGGTGCAGTACCTTGCGAGTGAAAATAAACTCCTTGTTGAATATTACGATAGTTCTTATAACCGACTTTCCAATAAAACTGTCACCACCCAACTGCCTGTTTTCGGTGGCTTTTATGCTGTGGATGACAGTTATTTTGTTCTCACCGGCCAGAACAACCCATTGGAAAATTCGTCGGTTGCCTGCTTTGCTGTTACAAAATATGATGAAAACTGGAATAAAATCGGGAATGCCGAACTCAAAGACTGTAATACTACAATACCTTTCAGGGCAGGCAGTGCCAGATTCTGCCACAGTGGCAAATATCTTATAATCAGAACCTGCCACGAAATGTATAGAGCAGCAGACGGATATAATCATCAGTCAAATGTTACGATTCAGCTTGATATGACTTCTATGAAAATAACTGACAGCCTTACATCTGTGGAATCAGTGAACCTGGGATATGTCAGCCATTCTTTCAATCAGTTTGTCAAAATAGATTCGGATAAAATAGTTGCTCTTGACCACGGTGACGCTTATCCCCGGAGTGTGGTGTTTCTTAAATATAAAACATCAGTTTCATCGGGCTCTTTTATGCCTGCATATGGTAAATATTGTATCTCAGTGAATATGTTTGATATAGCAGGCAATAAGGGAGATAATCAGACAGGATGCAGTGTAGGCGGATTTGAAATCACATCTTCGGGCTATCTTTCAGCTTTAAACAGCATTGAGCAAGGCACCAACTCCAAGGTGAGGGATATTTATCTTTCTTATCTGCCTTCAAACGGTACCGCTGCCGTGACTAAGAAACTCACATCATATTCTTCTGCAGGGGTGTCAACGCCTTTGCTGGTCAAGGCAGACGACAATAATTTTATAGTGCTGTGGTCCTATGACGGCAGGGTACATTATTGTAAAGTTGACGGTAAAGGAACTCTT
>JAZQZO010000094.1:0-2802 GCA_045634065.1 Acutalibacteraceae bacterium | reverse complement strand
TACGAGTGCTGTCAGTACATCAATAAAAAGTGTAGAACGAAATGTTCCTATTGACAATACCGTACCTGCGACAGCAGGAGCTGCAAACTGAACAATTGATTGCACGGTCTGATTGATTCCGTTATACCTCATCAGATGTTCCTCGGGTACGAGGTGTGGTATAACTGCATTAACTGCCGGTGTCTGAACACCTGCTCCCATAGAACGGATAATCGATATTACCAGCAAAGCACTTAGCAATATTGAATCCGAGGAAATCATAGGCATTGCAAAAAACATAACAAGAGTGGCAATCGTGATTACTCCATCTGAAAGAATGATCAGTTTTTTGCGACTGTACCTGTCAGCCCATACACCTGCAAAAAAGGAAATTAAAAATTGCGGCAGATACGAGCATATCGTAAACGCGGCTACCCAACCACCGCTTGATGTTTTGAGTGTTACATACCAAATGATTGCCATTTGTACAATCATCGAGCCGAATAAAGTAATACATTGACTGATAAGAAAAAGAAGCGTCTTTCTTTTCCAGTTATTTTTTGTTTGTTCCATTTTATTAATCCTCCTTTTGTTGTTGCTATATATTATAACAGCAAACAAAAGGTTGGTGTTATAATGGAGGGTTAAGAAAAACTCTTTTTCATTTTTGAAATTATATTTATCATTTTTTCGGCATTTTTCTCCGCATCTTTCAAAGATACAATCAACCTGTCACAAACAGAGACTATATCCGCATCCGCCTGAGGTGTATTTAGTACCTGCTTAATATTAACCTCAGGATTGTGCATAAGAGCATTAAGCATCCGCAGGATAGATTCCAACGAATAGTTCGCCAGGCGGAGGGTACGTATCATTTTTAATCGCTCTATATCATCATTTGTGTAAACACGATATCCATTTTGTTTCCGTTTCACCTGAAGCAAACCATTTCGTTCCCAATTCCTAAGCGTGTCCACAGAAATATCCAAATAGTCCGAAACTTCTTTCCGCTTCAAAAAGAGGGTATGTTCCTCTGATTCACCGGATAAAATTTGTTTTGCAATATCGATAGATTCCTCAGCGTTTCTTTGCTCTCTCTGTATTTGACTTTGATATTTTTTAGCAAATATAAGAGCTTTATCAAAATCTCTCTTTGCAGAAAGTTTGATTGTTTCCAAGGCCTTCTTTCTCAGTCCGTTTTGAAGCACCTCTATTTGAAAAGCAATTCGGGCAAGCCTGAATTGTTCGATATGAAATTCCGTAAACATTCGGTATCCATTAGGCTTTCGCTCTGCCGGCGGTATAAGTCCCCACTGTTCATACATCCGTACAGTATTTGGATGTACGCCAATGATTTTTGCTACCTCCGAAGTTATATATGTGTTCATTCAAGCTCACCTGCCAATTGGAATTTGACGCTCGCACAATTTGAAAGCTTATTTCTTTATTACTTTCTTGCACCACGTGCGTTTGTTGCATTTGGGACACTTTAAATAACGGGTAGTTCCCATGTGCATCGCATTAAGTGCCTGCGTATAGGTAGGAACAATCTCGTGACCGCAATTTTTGCATTTGTAGGCACCCACACTGACTTCAAGCTTTAATGCATAGAAGCACGGTATCAAAAATACAACGCAAATACCGAGAATTGCGACAAGCTGCCACACTCCGTCGGGTATCAAGAATGTAGTAATAAAGAGACCTGCAATTAGCACTGTAATACTTACGGTCATAATTACCCACATAGAAGACCAGAGTGTTTTGTTCTTCTTCTCTAATTCTTTTGCCATTTCAAGCAAAAGCTGTTCGTTTTTTTGATTGTTGTTTTCCATACTGATTTTCTCCCCATTTAATAATTCGTTTACTGTAATGCCAAGGATTTCGCACAAATCAAGCATAAGAGAGGCGTCAGGCAACCCTTTTCCACGCTCCCATTTCGAAACAGCTCTATCGGTAATTCCGAGTTTTTCAGCAAGAGCTGCTTGTGTTAAATTGTTCTTTCTTCTTTGCGATGAAATAAATTCGCCAATCTTGATTTGATTCATTAGTTCATCCTCCTTTCGCACTTATTGTAATCAAAAATATTGCAGAAGTACACATACTAACCGTTGAGAGGAGAACCAAACGATTAGTTGAGTACGTGAAATTCTTATTTGTTTAACTATTCGACATATTGGAATTGACTTAACTATTTTCAGCAATCCATTTCTTTGACCAATCAAACAATGTTTCTGCCATCGAATTAAAATCTACCGTTCCGCCATTTTTCAAATTTAAAAAGGTTTCAATAATGCCCCGTTCATTAGAAGATACAGCTTGAAGCAACTCTTCTTGATGTTTAATATAGTTTCCGGTCTGCTTAAAGACAATTGCCTGTACAACGAAAGAGGCAGATTTATACAGTCCACGCAAAATATCTTCGCTTTTTTCATGGAGCATATTGTGAATACACCCGTGAAAGATATTGCAGGCACCAATTTTGATTGCCCTGTTCACAGCACTTTCGTCAACAACAGTTAGAACTTCATCAAGACTTCCCTTAATCGGTGTTGTATCATGGCAAAACTGAAATAGATCAGATGGCTCCCAATTCATAATATCGTCTTTACCTGAGAGAAAACCACAAATAAGTTCTCTGTGCGGAAGAGTATCCAACATTTTGTTATAGGTTTGAATATCCATTGCAGACAATTCATCCAAAATTACAACAACATCAATATCGCTTGTTTCTGTTGCTTCGCCACGACCATAACTGCCTTGCAAACCGACAAACCATACACGATTTTCAAATGTATGATTTAAATTCTGTAAAAAGTCATTCAT
>JAZQZO010000093.1:0-1970 GCA_045634065.1 Acutalibacteraceae bacterium | reverse complement strand
AATGTATGTAGCATCGTCATCGACGAGCTTTTTATAGCGCATATTAACTTCGTCGCCTCTGCCCCAACCTCTGAGTGACCAGCAGTCATCAAGTGAAAGGGTCATGTTGATTTTTGCACCGAGACTTGACTTTGTAATTCTGGTGATGGTTACATTGTCCTCTCTCGAAGAGAAGGTTGTTCTTTCCCATCTGCCAAGAATGTCAGTGTACTTGACACCGAGCTCTGCAGTTTCATAGTCTGTCCAGCGGATATAGTCATAGTAGGGAAGCTTTGTGCTGTCTGTTCTTAAAACATGTGACGGATGATAGGCATAAAAATATGTGGACTGTCTGCCGTCGCAATCCCAGGCGGCATTGCCGTTTATAACATTCTGTCTGGCATCGTGAAGCTGTCCTGTAACCTCATCGGGAGTGTAACGGGGATCCTTTGAGGGCATAAGGAAGTGGATATTGTTATAGATATAGCTGTCGCTGTAAGGCGAGCCTGCCACAGTAACTCCGTTTTCACCGTTACCGCTGACCATACCGTCAAACCAGCTTATAGTATCCTCGTGTTTACTTGCATAGGGTACAAGCTCGGTGTATTCCGTTGCAAAGGCTTTTGTGTGGTCATTTTTAATCATGTCAACATCTCCTGCTCTTATGTAGTTAAGTGTTCCTTGAAAAAAATTACCTCCCGTTATAAGGCATAGCATTATACTGAAGAAGATTTTTACTTTTTGAATAATCTGCATACCAAACACCCCTTTTTGTTTTCTTATAACTATAATAACATAAAAAGAAGAAAAGAACACGACATATAACGCTTGATTATGTCGTGTTCATCTGAAGTGATATATGATATAATTCTTTTATAAACAAAACTGAAAGGAAGTATGTTTATGTTTTATACGATGAAAAAGATAATTGCTACTTTGGTTGCTTTGATTATGACCTCAATGGGTAATATCGACTTCGCAGGAGTAATTTTTAAACCTGAAAATATAATGGCAGAATATTACGTAAGCTTATCAGGTAACGATAATAACGACGGCAGCATGGAAAGTCCTTTCCTGACAATAAAAAGAGCTCAGGAGGAGGTAAGAAAAAACACACAGAATATGACAGGCAATATCATAGTTAATATTGCCGAGGGTACATATGTCCTTGATGACACTCTCACCTTTGACGAAAGAGACAGTGCATCAAACGGCTTTACCGTGAAATATGTGGGTAACGGTGAAACGGTTATAAGCGGCGGACAGGAAATCGGAAACTTCACTTTATTTGATGCCGAAAAGAATATTTATTCTGCAAAGGTTCCCGATGGCTTTACTTTCCGTCAGCTATATGTTGACGGCGTAAAAATGACAAGAGCAAGAAGCAACACAGATTTTTCAACAAGAATTGTCGGAGCATCAAGATTCAAAGCAGACGGAACAATGATTCCTGAAAACCTCAACTACGGCGGTGAGGATTCACTTGTTCCCGCCGATTACGGTGAAATTTATCTTAATGCTTCTGAATTTGCTGACTTCAACAATCTTGAACAGGTAGAGATTCATGTTCTTACTGCCTGGGTTAAAAATGTGCTGAGGGTGAAGTCTGCTGTTACAAATGACGGCATAACCTCAATCAGAATTCAGGATAACGAAAGCAAGCTTATTTTCAACCGTATGCATCCCAACATTGACGGTTATTCCCATATGAGCACCCACGATTTCGTATATTACATCGAAAATGCTTATGAGCTGATTGACACCGATAACGAATGGTATTTAGACGAAAGCACTGATACGGTTTACATCAAGGTTCCCGAAAATACAGATATTAATTCTGTTTCTGTAATCGCTCCGAGACTTGAAAATCTCGTTACGGTAAAATCACAGGGCAACGATAAAATTAAAAATCTCTCATTTGAGGGTATTACTTTCCGTTACAGCAACTGGACTGTACCTTCAACAGACGGTCTCGTTGACATTCAGGCAGG
>JAZQZO010000092.1:0-8235 GCA_045634065.1 Acutalibacteraceae bacterium | reverse complement strand
TTTGCAAGATAGCCTTTGATGTATCTGTCCGCCTCAACAATTGATGTTCCGATATCGTTGGAAAGGGAGAACGCACCGATACCATAAACAATACCGAAATTAACTGCTTTTGCTCTGCTTCGCATAAGTGGTGTAACCATCTGGATAGGCATATTGAACACCTGTGATGCAGTAACTGTATGAATATCAACCTCGTCATTAAATGCTTTTATCATTTCTTCGTCATCTGCTATATGCGAGAGTACACGAAGTTCAATCTGTGAATAGTCAGCGTCGACAAGTACACTGCCGTTTTCTGCAACAAAAAACTTTCTCATCTCCCTGCCTATTTCGGAGCGAACGGGTATATTCTGAAGATTTGGCTCAGTTGATGAAATTCTGCCCGTTCGTGTTTCTGTCTGATTTAGAGTTGAACGTATTCTGCCGTCGTCATCGATAACTTTCAGAAGGCCCTCACAATAGGTGGATTTAAGTTTTGCTAGAGTTCTGTAGCGAAGAATTTCCGATACAACAGGGTAATCATTTGCAAGTTCTTCAAGAACTTCTGCATTGGTTGAATAGCCACTCTTTGTCTTTTTCTTGCAAGGAAGTCCTAACTTTTCAAAAAGTGCAACACCCAACTGCTTAGGCGAATTAAGATTAAATTCAAAACCTACTTCACTATAGATTTTTTCTGTAAGCTCGTCTATTTTATCTGCCATATCCTTGCCGAAAGTTTCGATTCCCTTTTTATTCACGAGGAAACCTATATTCTCCATACTTGCAAGAACTTCCGATAGAGGTATTTCTATATCGCACAAAAGCTCTGTCTGACCGTTTTCCTGAATCTTAGATAAAAGTTTATCGCAAAGTTCAGGCATCACACCGCAGCAAGCGGCCATTTCATCTGTTTCGTTTGTCGATGCAAGCGCAACCGCATATTCTTCACAAAGTCTCTTAACTTCATAAGAGTTAGCTGACGGATTGAGAATATAGCCCATAAGCGCAGTGTCAGCCTTGACATTCTTCAAGGTGATATCCTTGCTCAAAGCATATTTGTAAAGCTGTTTTACATCGGCAGTGTACTTTTCGCAGTCGCTCTCGCAGAACACTTTGAAAAAATCAGTGAAATCGAAGCAATCTGCACCTGCATATTTAACCTTGTCACCTAATGCAAAATAGATTTTGCTGATGTTTTTGCCGTCATAAGCCACAAGAAAATAAGCCTTACCTGCATTATTTATTTCGCCCATAAGAGCCGGCAAATCTCTTGCTTCTTCAATAGTTATAGTTGATTTTTCCTTTTCTTCAGCTACTGCAATATTTTCCCTTGTGAGTCCGAGTTTCTCAATAATACCGAACATTTCAGTTTTAACAAGAAAGTTTATTGCATTGAAATTGTCAATATCTTTCAGTCTGTAATTTTCGAGATTAGTATCAATCGGAGCATCAAGGCAAATTGTGCCAAGCTTTCTGCTGAGATATGCACTATCCTTGCCAAGCGAGAGCTTTTCTCTCACACCCTTTTTGATATCCAATTCGTCGAGATGCTCATAGATATAATCGATATTTCCGTAATTTATTATAAGATCCCCCGCTGTTTTCTGACCAATGCCTGCCACGCCGGGAATATTATCAGATGAGTCACCCATAAGAGCTTTAATCTCAATCATACCTTTAGGTTCAACACCGTATTCTTCTTTAAGTTTAGCTGTGTCGTACTCTGTGGTGACAGCTTTGCCCATCTTTGTCGCTGCAAGGAGAACGTGAGTATTGCTACTTACAAGCTGAAGAGAGTCTCTGTCCCCTGTTGCAATATAGCACATATCACTCCCTTTGCACTGAGCTGAAAGGGTACCGAGAATATCGTCAGCCTCATAGCCTTCTTTTTCAACAACGCTGCAACCGAGATATCCGAGAATTTCTTTTATAAGAGGCATCTGTGAGCGAAGCTCAGGCGGCATACCTTTTCTGCCTGCTTTATATTCACCGTACATTTCGTGTCTGAAAGTGGGTGCTTTAAGATCAAAAGCAACTGCAACACCGTCCGGCTCGCATTCTGCTTTAAGTTTGATAAGAATATTAAGAAAACCGTAGATAGCATTTGTAAACTGACCATCTTTGGTTGTGAGAAGTTTTATGCCATAAAAAGCTCTGTTTGCAATACTGTTGCCGTCAATTACAAGAAGTTTCATTTCTTTACCTCTTTTCCATTACTTTGCTTTTTATTGTACCATATTCCTCAGGATATATCAATATTTTACGAAAGGTTTGGAGGAAACTTTGAGCAAGGCGGCTCCATACCCGAACACAGTTCGGGTCGGCTACACAGTAGCCGTAAAATCGCAGGGCGATTTTAATGGAGCCGCAGCCCGCCTCTACCGCAACCTAAAAAAGAAAAGCGAGCAGGAATTAACCTACTCGCCTGAGTTTATCGAATTTTTGCATTTATACACGCTCGCCGCGGAGCATTCTTTTTGCTAGCGCACATAAAGAATCAAAAATGCGCACTTATTCAGCTAAAAGTTTTTCACAAGCTGCAAGCTTAACGCAGATACAAAGGAGCTTTGTCGCTGTGAGAAGTTCATCAACAGGAGGGAATGAGGGTGCAATTCTGATGTTTCTGTCATTGGGATCCATACCGTAAGGGAATGTAGCGCCAACAGTTGTAAGTGTAACACCGGCCTCTTTGCAAAGCTCATATACTCTCTTAGCTGTACCGTCCATAACATCAAGTGAAATGAAGTAGCCACCCTTGGGATTTGACCAGTTCGCAATTTTGTATTCACCGAGCTGAGTCTTGAACTCATTGATAACAGCCTTGAACTTGGGAGCAAGAATATTTTTGTGAAGCTTCATATGATTCTTGATACCCTTAACATCCTTGTAAAACTTAACGTGTCTGAACTGATTTATCTTATCATAACCGATAGTCTGAACGCTCATACGGCTGATAATCATATCTATATTCTTATCCGAAGCTGCAAGCACAGCAACACCTGCACCCGGGAAGCTGATCTTTGAGGTTGAAGTGAACTCAATTACCATATCTTCGTGACCATACTTAGCAAGTACATCGAAAATATTGTCGAGCTTTTCGCTTTCATCAGCAAGGTCGTGGATAATGTATGCATTATCCCATATGATTCTGAAGTCAGAAGCAGCCGGAGTCATAGCAGCGATTCTTTCAACAGTTTCAGCGCTGTATGTAACACCTGTGGGATTTGAGTATTTAGGAACACAGAACATACCCTTAACTTTCGGGTCTTTAACAAGCTCTTCAACAGCATCCATATCAGGTCCTGTTTCTGTCATTTCAACAGGAATAAGTTTGATGCCGTAATATTCAGCAATACTGAAGTGTCTGTCATAGCCGGGGCAAGGACAAAGAAATTTGATTTCACCCTGATCTTTCCAAGGCTCAGCACCTGAACCTGTGAGCATACACTGAGTGATATAGTCAAACATCATATTAAGACTCGAGTTACCGCAAACAATAACATTCTTTGTGGGTACTTTGAGGAGTTTTGCAAAAATTTCCTTGCATTCAATGATACCTGTAAGAAGGCCATAGTTTCTGTATTCGAGAGAATGATTGCTAGCATCGTCCTCCCAGTCTTTTGATGTGATAGCGTCAAGAAGACCGTTTGAAACAGCAAGCTGATCTGAACCGGGCTTACCTCTTGACATATCGAGTTTAAGAGCCTGAGCTTTATAAGCGTTATATTCTTTTTCAAGTGAAGCCTTGAACTCAACAAGCTGATCTTTTGTGTAACTTTTTAATTCGGGCATAATTATGCTCCTTTCTTGGGGATAAAATCTGAATTAGAAATCTGCAGAACCTGTTGTTCTGGGGAACGGAAGAACGTCGCGGATATTTGAGATACCTGTCAGGTACATAACAAGTCTTTCAAAGCCAAGACCGAAACCTGCGTGCTTTGTTCCACCATACTTACGAAGATCCAGGTACCACCAGTAATCTTCTTCCTTGAGACCGAGTTCCTTGATTCTGTCAACAAGTACATCATATCTTTCTTCTCTCTGTGAACCGCCAACGATTTCACCGATACCCATAACAAGAAGGTCGCAAGCTGCAACAGTCTTGCCGTCGTCATTGAGTCTCATATAGAAAGCCTTGATCTCTTTAGGATAGTCTGTAACGAATACAGGCTTTTTGAAGATAGTTTCTGTAAGATATCTTTCGTGCTCTGTCTGAAGGTCGCAACCCCAGAACACTTTGAACTCGAACTCATCATTGTGTTCTTCGAGCATTTTTACTGCGTCTGTGTATGTTACACGCGCAAAGTCTGATGAAGCAACTGCTGTAAGTCTTTCTATAAGGCCCTTATCTACAAACTGATTAAGGAATTCGATGTCCTGCTTGCAGTTTTCCATTACATATTTGATTACGAATTTGATCATTCTTTCAGCAAGCGCCATATCGTCCATAAGATCTGCAAAAGCAATTTCAGGTTCAATCATCCAGAACTCTGCAGCGTGACGCTGTGTGTAGCTCTTTTCAGCTCTGAATGTGGGACCGAAAGTATAAATCTTACCGAAAGCCTGAGCCATAATTTCGCCCTGAAGCTGACCTGATACGGTAAGAAATGCGCTCTTACCGAAGAAATCTTCACTATAGTCGATGTTACCGTCAGCATCCTTGGGAGGATTTTCCATATCGAGAGTTGTTACTCTGAACATTTCACCTGCACCCTCACAGTCACTGCAAGAGATAAGAGGTGTGTGGGCATAGATAAAGCCCTCGCTCTCAAAGAAGCGATGAATAGCCTGAGCTGCAACTGAGCGTACTCTGAAAGATGCTGAATAGATGTTGGTACGGGGACGAAGGTGTGCAATAGTTCTCAAATATTCAAGTGAATGTCTCTTTTTCTGAAGAGGATATTCAGGAGCTGATGCACCCTCAAGTGTAACCTTTGTAGCATTGATTTCAAAGGGCTGTTTTGCTTCGGGAGTAAGAATAAGATCACCCTCAACAATAACTGCAGCACCTACATTATATTTTGCAACCTCAGCGAAGTTGTCAATCTTGTCTTTTTCAAATACAACCTGTACGCCTTTGAAACAGCTACCATCATTGAGTTCCATAAAGCCTAAAACCTTAGAGTCTCTGTTGGTACGGATCCAACCGCATACAGTTACGGGAGAACCTGTAAACTGTTCAGCGTTTTCATAGAGCTTACTGATTTCTGTACGTTTCATATATATTTCCCTCCATATTAGAGTAATTTACACATTGATTAGATATTATATCAGTTTTCACTTTAAAAATCAAGGATTTTGAGGGGATTTACTTTCTATTATCACAGATTTTCCATTGTAATCTTATAAGCGAGTTCTTCAAGCTGTTCTATACTCTCAAGAGTACCAACCTGCTGACGGTATTTAGCTGCACCGTGAACACCTTTAATGTACCAGGCGGCGTGCTTTCTTGCCTCTTTGATGCCGACTCTTTCACCTTTGTATTCACAAATCAGTTCAATGTGGCGTACCATAACCCTCATTCTTTCACTGACGGGTGGCTCAGGTAAAATCGACTCGTGTTTGAGATATGCGCTGATCTGACTGAAGACCCAGGGTCTGCCTAGGGCTCCCCTACCAACCATAATATAGTCGCAGTTGGTCTCTTCTATCATTTTAGCCGCGGATATACCGTCAACGATATCGCCGTTTGCAATAACAGGTATGCTGACATTCTTTTTCACTTCTGCTATCATCTGTCTGTCAACAGGCGGAGCATACATCTGCATTCTTGTTCTTCCGTGAACTGTTATTGCGTCCATACCAGCATTTTCAGCTCTTTTAGCCATATCAATACAGTTAATGTTATCTGCATCCCAGCCGAGTCTTATTTTTACGGTAACAGGAATATCAACAGCTTTTCTGACGCTTTTCATAATTCTTTCGGCAAGGTCAGGATCTTTTAAGAGAGCACTACCTCCCCCATTGCCTGCAATTTTAGGTGCAGGGCAACCCATATTGATATCTATAACATCAGGATTGAACTTAAGACATTCTATAGCACTCTGAGCCATAATTTCGGGATCAGAGCCAAAAATCTGTGCAGCCGCAGGACGCTCTTTATCGCTAAGCAACAGAAGAGATTTGCTTTTTCTGTCACACATAGTCAGACCCTTACTGCTGACCATTTCGCTGACCACATATCCTGCTCCGTACTCGTGGCAGATTTCGCGAAAAGCTCTGTCTGCAACACCTGCCATAGGCGCCAGTGCAGCCGTACGAGGGTCAATTTCTATATTACCAATTTTCATAATAAATCCTCAAAAGAAGCGGTACAGATATGTGTACCGCTTCTCTATTTCTTAGTATTCAGCTTCGCCTTCGTATACGAGTACTGCGTTGCCGGTTAAGTATATGCCGTCTTCATTGTAAGTTACAGCAAGGTCACCGCCCTTGAGTTTAACTGTGATTTCTTCGCCCATTTTGCAGAAGCCGTTTTTAACAGCTGCTACAACCGCAGCACAAGCACCTGTACCGCAGGCAAATGTTTCACCGTTACCTCTTTCGTACGCTCTCATCTTGAGAGTATGACTGTTAACCACTCTTACGAATTCTGTATTGACTCTTTCGGGGAAGATATCCGCATATTCAAAGTAGGGACCAATAGCGTTAAGGTCAAGTGAATCGATATCTCTCTGGAATACTACACAGTGAGGGTTACCAACACCAAGGCAAGTGATGTTATAGCTGTTTGCACCGATAGTGATGGGATAGTCGATGATTTCGCCCTCATCAAGTGTGCAAGGAAGCTCCTTAGCATCAAATGTGGGTTTGCCCATATACACCTGAACAGATGTTACTCTCTTATTTGAAACATAAAGCTTAAGTTTGTTTATACCTGCACCTGTTTCAACAGTGAGTTCTTCCTTAGTTACAATACCCTTGTCATAGAGATACTTACCTACGCAGCGAATAGCATTACCTGCAGTTTTGCCTTCAGAACCGTCTCTGTTGAAGATTCTCATCTTAGCATCAGCAACATCTGAGTTTTCGATGAGTACAATACCATAGCCACCGATACCGCTGTGACGGTTGCAGAAGTGTATACAGAGTGATTCAGGACAAGTGATGCTGCCGTCTCTGTTATCAATGAAGATATAGTCATTGCAAGTACCCTGCATCTTAGCGAACTTGAGGGTATTTCTTGTCTTACGCATTGAGTTGATGTCAATAAGCTCAGTGTTCTGCTGGCTGTAGTTACTTGCCATAATATCAAGCATAGCGTTAGCTGTGTCGAGTGATGTGAAGCAAGCAATGCCGAGCTGAAGGGCCTTTCTGTGGAGTGAAATATAATCATCCATTGTTGAATCAAAGAGTGCACCTGTATAAACGATGAAGTTAATCTTACCGCTTTCAAGAAGTTTGAAGCAGTAGTCTGACTCTCTGATGCCCTTAACGTAAGTTACATTGATACCAAGGTTAACAATAGCTCTTGCTGTGTCTTTTGCAGCATAGATGTTAATACCGAGATCCTGAAGTTTCTTTGCGATTGAAACAATTTCGTCAAGGTCGTGTTCGTCAACGCTGAGAAGAACACCCATTTCTTTCTTATCGCCCTTTGCTTCAACCTTGATACCTGATGATGTAAGACCCTTGAAGAGTGCTTCATTGAGAGTCTTACCGATACCGAGAACTTCACCTGTGGACTTCATTTCCGGTCCGAGGTATGAGTTAACATCATTAAGTTTCTCAAATGAGAACACGGGAGCCTTAACTGCAAAGTAAGGAGGTGCTTCGTAAAGACCTGTGCCGTAGCCTAAATCTTTAAGAGGTGTGCCAACCATTACCTTAGTCGCAAGGTCAACCATAGGTACATTTGTAACCTTACTGATGTAAGGAATTGTTCTTGAAGCTCTGGGGTTAACTTCAATAACATAGAGCTGATTTTCATAGATAAGGTACTGGATATTTACGAGACCCTTTGTACCGAGTGCAAGAGCAAGTTTCTCTGAACAGTCAACAACAGTCTGAGTCATCTTGTCTGTAAGTGAGAAGGGAGGATAAACCGCAATTGAATCACCTGAGTGTACGCCTGCGCGCTCGATGTGCTGCATAATACCGGGGATAAGAACATCTTTACCGTCGGAGATTACGTCAACTTCGATTTCAGTACCGCTCATATATTTGTCAACAAGCACGGGGTTTTCAATACCTGTTGAAAGAATCTTTTTCATATATCTCTCAACTTCAACATCATTGTGTACGATCATCATATTC
>JAZQZO010000091.1:0-3533 GCA_045634065.1 Acutalibacteraceae bacterium | reverse complement strand
TAAAATCAAGAAATAATTTTAAAAACATTTCCCGTTTTTGCAATCTGAAACTTCACCGCCCTTAAAGCACAGCTCGTTGGCACATCGACCTTTTTCAAAGAAAGTTGCAATATTATTGATTGTAGTTTCTGCAATGTTGCTCAAGGCTTCACGGGTAAGAAAAGCCTGATGCGAGGTAACGATGACATTGGGCATTGATATAAGTCTTGCCAGGGTGTCGTCTTCGAGAATATGACCCGAGTTATCTTCAAAAAAAAGGTCCGATTCTTCTTCATAGACATCCAGACAAGCTCCTCCGACTTTCCGTGATTTGATGCCTTTGAGAAGTGCTGCCGCATCTATGAGTGCACCCCTTGAAGTATTTATGATGACTACTCCCGTCTTGCAGTTTTCGAGGGCATCAGCGTCGATTATATGGTGAGTCTCTTCAGTAAGCGGGCAGTGAAGTGAAATGATATCGCTGTTTTTCATCAATTCACAGAGAGTGACATATCTAACATTTTCGCCGTCAGCAATGCTTTCATCAGGGTACTTATCATAGGCAAGCACACTCATACCGAAGCCCTTGCAGATATCAATGAACACACGCCCGATTCTGCCTGTACCGATAACACCCATAGTTTTGCCGTGCAGGTCAAAACCTGTGAGCTTGCTGAGACTGAAATTGAAATCCTTTGTTCTGATATAAGCCTTGTGAATTCGCCTGATTGAAGTCAGAAGCATAGCCATAGCGTGCTCGGCAACAGCATAAGGTGAGTAGGCAGGTACGCGCAGAACGTGAATTTTACCGTAAGCGTGCTTCATATCGACATTGTTAAAACCTGCACACCGAAGGGCGAGTACACCTACATTCATATCACAAAGTGCATCGATAACTCTTGCATTTATATCGTCGTTTACAAAGACGCACACCGCATCGTACCCTGCCGAAAGATATACCGTATCTTCATTGAGTTTAGTTTCGAAGTATTTTATAGTTATGCCGTTTTTCTCAGCATAATAATCAAAGGCGCTTTTATCGTAATCCTTGGTGTCAAAAAAGGCGATTTTCATTTAAAGAGTCTCCTTGCAATTATATAATTATTATAGTATAATTTTTGTCACAGAAATCAGAATATACAGTACGGAGAAAATATTTATGAAAAGAATAATGTTTGTCTGCCACGGCAATATCTGCCGTTCACCAATGGCAGAGTTTATATTTAAAGATTTAATTGCAAAGCAGGGGAGAGCGAATGACTATATTGTTGCCTCCTCAGCCACAAGCACCGAAGAAATATGGAATGGCATAGGAAATCCCGTTTATCCGCCGGCAAGAGCAGAGCTTCTCAAGCACGGCATAACCTGCGAGGGAAAGAGGGCAATACAGTTAAAAAAGAGTGACTATGATAAATATGACCTTTTTCTCGCGATGGACTCTATGAACATCAGAAATATCGGCAGAATATTCGGTACTGACCCCCTTGGCAAGGTACATAAACTTATGGATCTGACTGACAGACACGGTGATGTTGCTGACCCCTGGTACTCGGGTAGGTTTGATGTTGCTTATGCAGATATCTTCGAGGGATGCACAGCACTGCTTAAAAAACTTGAAGAGGACACTTGACAATATTCGCATAAATAGTATAATCATTAAGAAATAATTTCAGGAGGACAATATTATGTCTAAAGTTAAAGTTATAATGGAAAACCACGGTGAATTCACCATAGAGCTTTATCCCGAGTTTGCACCTGCAACAGTTGCCAACTTCCTCAAGCTTGCAGGTAGCGGTTTCTATGACGGCACAATCTTCCACAGAGTAGTGGATAACTTTATGGCTCAGGGCGGCGATCCCGAAGGCACAGGTATGGGTGGTGCTGACGAAACAATCAAGGGCGAATTTGCTGCTAACGGTTTTACACAGAATACACTCTCACATACAAGAGGTGTTATCTCAATGGCAAGAAGTATGCAGCCTAACTCAGCATCAAGCCAGTTCTTCATCTGCTACAGCGATGACTGTACTTTCCTCGACGGTAACTATGCTGCTTTCGGTAAGGTTATTGAAGGTATGGAAAACGTTGACAGCTTCCTTGATGAATACAGAACATATAATAGTATGGGCGAAAAGGCGTCACCAGTTGAGCCTATCCGCATCAAGAATATGACTGTTATTGACTGATAGTCGACACTAACCGTCTCTTTGTTACTTTAATGGCGGTATCTTTGTGTAATCAGTCAAAAATATGTAAAAAAATTCGTTAAATTTCCCAAAAAACTTTGAAAAAGCCCTTGACGATAGAGGTTTTGTGTGATAGAATAGCACTACCTCTGATGAGGGCTTTATTTTTGTGTCCGAAAAAGAGGGAGGCCTTAAGGTCTGAAGAGAGAATGTTGTAACTTTCTTCAGATTAAAATTTCCAATAATGGAGGTGCCGTTCATGAGAGTAAAGATTACTTTATCTTGCACAGAGTGCAAACAGCGCAATTACAACACAATGAAAAACAAGAAGAACAATCCTGACAGGTTGGAGATGAACAAGTACTGCAGATTCTGCAAGAAACACACTCCCCACAAAGAAACAAAATAATAGCGGGAGGTAAGAAAGATGGCTGACAAAGAAAAAAAGGTCACCCAGGATTCAAAGGTTGACAAGGCCACAACTGATGAAAGCGCAGCAGCAGCTAAAGTAGCTAAAGCAGCTAAGGGTAACAAGAAATCAGATAAGCCAAGCTTCTTCACCCGTGCAGGCAAGGGCACCAAGAAGTTCGTCAAGGACTTCAAAGGCGAATGCAAAAAGATTGTATGGCCCGATGCTAAAACTGTCTTAAAGAGTACAGGTATCGTTCTGCTCGTAGTTGCTATCGTAGCAATCGTAGTAGGTGTTATCGACTTAGGTCTTTCATCAGGTGTTAAGGGTCTTAAGAACCTTGCACTCGGCGAAGAAACAACAGTTGAAAGCACAGAAGGTACAACTGAAGAACACGATCACGACCACGAAGGTGAAGAATCCACTGAAGACGAAGGCAGTGAAGAAGAGACTACCACAGCAGCAGCTGAGGAGTCAACTGAAGATAAGGCTGAAAACACAACAGCTGAATCTGCAGAATAATTCGATTGTGGAGGTGTAACAATGGCTGACAATGCCAGATGGTTTGTAGTACACACCTACTCAGGCTACGAAAATAAAGTAGCATCAAACATCACAACCGTTGTTGAAAACCGCAAGATGCAGGATCAGATTTTTGAAGTCCGCATTCCCACCGAAACAGTAACAGAAATCAAAGACGATAAGGTACGTGAAGTTGAGCGTAAGCTTTTCCCCGGTTATGTTATGGTTAAGGTTGCTTGCATTTATAAGAAACGCAGTGAGTTTGAAGACGAAGAGCTTTCAATGACAGACGAAGCGTGGTATGTTATGCGCAACACTCGCGGTGTAACAGGTTTCGTAGGCCCCGGAAGCAAACCCGTTCCTCTTTCAGATGAAGAAGTTATCAACCTCGGCATCGAAAAGAGATCACTCGAAGTCAACTACAAAGTAGGCGATTT
>JAZQZO010000090.1:0-12299 GCA_045634065.1 Acutalibacteraceae bacterium | reverse complement strand
TGGGGTTGAGAATTCTGATATTTGAAATGAGTACATCGTCACAGCCTGCAGGATGAAGAGTCCAGAAAGGAGCATCTTTTACAGTTACATCCTTGACGGTGATGTGGTTTGAATTTTCGATATATATAACAGTCGGACGGGGATAGAAATTACCTGTCACATAATATTTGCTCTTTCTCTCAACAAAGGCATAGCAGTTACCGCTGATAGTACCCTCACCGCTGATAGATGCACCGTGTGCGCCGTAACCGTAGATAAATGCAAATGAGGGCTTGCCTGTTACCGGGTTGCCTACAAGAGCTGTTTTAGGGTCATTGATAGTTTCGCAAGGTCTGATATATGAATCGATATCACTACTTGCTGTGAGAAGTACGCCCTTCTGAAGATGAAGGTCAACATTCTCTTTAAGAGCTATTGAGTGGCTGTAGTAGCTGCCGCTTTCGAGAATAACTCTGCCACCGCCATTGGCTGCACAGTCGTCGATTGCTTTCTGTATAGCTTCGCCACAGTCAGTTACACCGTCAGCTACGGCACCGTAATCTTTTACATTGTATAATTTCATAATTAACCCCTCCCGTCAAAACGGTAAAATATTTTTTATATTTTTCAAAAATGTGTCTGCAATTATTACCATTCTTATAATGAAATTGCTTTCTCTGTCTCTCAAGTCAGATTTTATTTCACTGCCTGTAATGCTTATAAACTCACCTGTAATTCTGTTAAATTCAACAAACTGAGGGAACTTTTTATTACTGTGCACCGTAACATAGCTGTCACTTGTAACAAGATAAAGCATCAGCTTTTCACAGTCTGTGTCACAGGGGAAACCTACGTGTCTGTTGTATTTTATAAACCAGGTATTTTCAGGGAAGAAGCAGGTTGAAGCATCAACTATACCGTCGGTAGAAACGTGGTTGTGAGTGTCATCACTGCAGACGGTACCTGCAGCTTCGTAGCCCTTGCCGAAAGTTTCACCAATAGGCATTGTCAAGGCTCTGCCGCTCTGATAGTGAGTTTCTATGAGCCCGTCAGTCTGAGTCATAGCCTGGTCGGTATAGGGCGCACCTACAAAGCCGTAGGATGCAAGCACATAAATTTCTGTGCCGTTTTCGGTAGCAGACTGCATTATTTCTTCGGCATTTCTCTGAACGTTATAATGATAGCTGTCAATAAGTGTTTCAAAGCTTGCAGGTATCTTTCCGTCAAAGAAGATATCTTTACCGCTGTCATAATACTCATCAGGTACCAGCGCCCACCAACCGGGGAACATGCCCATAGAATCAATCATCAGTTCATCGTAAATTCTGTCGTTTAGTTCTATGAGAGATTCGTCGATAAAGGCATCGGCGAAATCTGTAATGCAAGGTGTGATATCCACCAGAGTGTTTATCAGGGCCATAAGAATCTGCATACCGAGATTGTCTTTCTGAATTGAGAAGATATAGTTCATAATAGTGTCAACATCAACATCGATATTGCGATTGAACATTTCACCGACACTCGAGAGACCCTGAATAGCCGACACGGTGTAAATCACCTTTTTCACACTGTCACTGCCGTACTTATAAAGATATGCATTTGCTACGGTACCGCCCATACTGCAAGGAATGAGTGTAACCTCGGAAACACCCTTGTCAGTCTTGACCTCTTCAACAAAGCTATTCAGGTCATCGGCGTGCTTCATAGGACTCAGCCGCCAGTCATAATTGAAATAATAAACGTTATCTGAGCCTATTTCTTTCATAACACTCTTGGCTATTCCTATCTCGCTGACGGTTTCCGGAGCATTTTCAAATTCGGCGGGGTAGTTATCTAGACTTTCAGGGAAAAACCGCGTTTCAATTTCATATACGGATTCTCCCTTTTCGTTGCAGGCAACCTTTTCAAAAAGAGCCTTGTAAACATCACCTATAACCTCGTCACCGAGATTCTGCCAATCTCTTGTTACAAGAAATTCAGTAAGAGGCACAATATTATCTTTCACCACAGAGAGTATACTGTCTGTCTGTATAGGCCACACCTGCTCGCCTGTTTGGGTCATAGTCAGAGGAAAGGCGTTCATACCACTGACAATGATCACCGGTGTGACTTTCTCAGCAGCTAAAGCTATCACTGATACAGAAAGGCTGATAAGTACGCTTAGTAAAACTGCTGTTAATTTTCTGAGAGTTTTTTTCATAAAAGCACTCCCCTTAATCTTATTTTTTCTCAAGCTTAGCATAATTTGCCATAAGCTTTTTAGTACCTGCTTTTTCAAAGGCGATTTCGAGCATTGAGTCGTTGCCCATAGGTTTGGCTGAAAGGATGACACCCTGACCGAAAACCTTGTGAACAACGGTGTCACCTGTATTATATTTAACTGTAGGTGCTTCCTGTTTCTGAGGCTTGGTCTGCTCTTTGATTTTTGAAAGATAGCCCGTACCCATATATCTTGAATAACCCTGACTTCTTTCAAAGTCTCTGTCTGCCTGAGAGTTGCCCTCATAACCGTTCATCTGTGAGGTCGATCTTCTGCCTGTTCTTTCCACCAAAGCCTCGGGTACTTCTACAAGGAAACGCGAGGGCATATTTCTTGATGTGGTACCGAAGAGCATTCTCAGGTTTGCGTGAGAAATATAAAGATTGCGCTTAGCTCTGGTGATACCAACATAAGCAAGTCGTCTTTCTTCTTCGATATCGTCGTTGTTATACATACTCTGAATACCGGGGAAGATACCCTCTTCCATACCGGGCAGGAACACAACCGGGAATTCAAGGCCCTTGGCTGAGTGGATTGTCATAAGTACCACGGCATCGGTCTGAGCGTTGTAGTTGTCAATATCTGTCATAAGAGCAACTTCTTCAAGGAAACCTGAAAGGGTCGGGTCTTCGTTTTCCTGCTCGTAGGTTTTAAGGTTAGAGATAAGTTCATATATGTTCTCTTCTCTCTCCTCGCCCTTTTCTTTATCAAGGCGAAGATGACCGAGATAGTTAGTCTTGTGAATAACCTGAGTGAAAAGTTCGTCTAGGCTGACCTTATCGAGACTTTCTCTGAGTTCGTCTATCATCTGGCAGAATTCTTTGAGCTTCTTTGAGCTTCTTCTGAGAGCTTCGAATTCATCGGACTGCTTGAACACATCGAAAAGGCTTAAACCGAGACTTGTTGAAATTTCCGCTGCCTTGTTGATAGTCGCTTCACCGATACCCCTTTTAGGAATATTGACAATTCTGCGAAGTCTTATGTTATCACTTGGATTATTTACAACTGTGAGATATGCAATTGCATCTCTGATTTCAGCTCTTTCATAGAAACGGAAACCACCGATGATACGGTAAGGAATACCTGCTCTGACAAGAACTTTTTCTATAAAGTTGGACTGCGCGTTCATTCTGTAAAGAACGGCGTGATCGCTGAAATTGAACTTGCCCGATGCAACATTTTCTTCTATAGTGTCAGCTATGAATTTAGCTTCATCGCTTTCGTCATAAGCTGTGTTTACGACAACCTTATCGCCACCGGGATTTGAGGTCCACAAGCTCTTGCCTTTACGTTTGCGGTTGTTGGAGATAACTTCATTGGCAACATCGAGAATAGTCTGAGTCGAACGGTAGTTCTGTTCAAGACGGATAATCTGTGACTCGGCATATCTATGCTCAAATGAGAGGATATTTTCGATTGTAGCACCTCTGAAACGGTAAATACTCTGATCGTCGTCACCAACAACACAGATGTTTCTATGACCGCCTGCAAGAAGCTCTGTGAGTCTGTACTGAGCGTGGTTGGTATCCTGATACTCGTCAACCATTATATACTTGAACTTTCTCTGATAGTATTCTCTGACATCGCTGTATTTTTCAAGAAGATTTACAGTATTGACGATGATATCATCGAAGTCCATAGCATCTGCTTTTTTCAGCTCCGACTGATACATCTTATAGGCTGATGCAATTTTAAGCATACGGGAATCTTTCTCATTAGCTGCCTTTTTCTCATATTCTTCGGGGGTGATGAGATTATCTTTAGCCTTGCTGATCTCACCTATGATAGCTTTATAAGAGATAACATTATCTGAAATATTCAGCTGTCTCTGACACTCTTTGATGAGGCGCTTTGAATCGTCGGAATCATAGATTGTGAAGTGCTTGGTGTAGCCTAAAACCTCACCGTCACGGCGAAGTATACGTACGCAGGATGAGTGGAATGTGGATGCCCAGATGTCTTTTGCCTCGTCACCGAGCATTTTTTCAAGACGCTCTTTAAGCTCGTTTGCCGCTTTATTTGTGAAGGTTATTGCAAGAATCTGCCAAGGTCTTGCCGGCTCAACACTGAGCAAATCTTCTATATCAAAAAGCACATCTTCATCACCGTCGAGATAAGCCTTCATACTGCGAAGGTCTCTCGGTGAAGGCTCAAAAGCACATTCGGTACTGTTGTAAGCATTGCCATACTTTACAATATTTGCAATACGGTTAACAATAACAGTGGTCTTACCGCTGCCCGCACCTGCAAGAATGAGAACAGGCCCTTTAACCTGAAATATAGCCTGCTTCTGCTTATCATTCATATGCCGGAAATCTTTTTCAATTATCTTTTTTCTTAGTTCTAAAAATTCTTTATCTGCCATTATTTACCTCTGAACACTATATAGTCATACATTGTAATTGTACTATAAAGCGACAAAAAATACAATAACTTTTTAAAAGAAGTTTGCTAAGAATCTTTTAAAAATAGGACTTGAAAATATATTGTTTTTAAATTATACTTATATTATGAAGAAACAAGATCACGGTGGTGAAAAATATGACTGACAATAAAAAACTTAACTACACTTCTATCTTTGTTCACGGTATGTACGGCTGGGGTGAAAACGAAGGCATAAATAAATACATTCCCTATTGGGGCGCTACAACGGGCAGTGTTACTGAATTTCTCACAAGCATCGGTTGTGAATCACGAGCTGCATCTGTC
Organism: Acutalibacteraceae bacterium; assembly: GCA_045634065.1. Taxonomy (GTDB): domain Bacteria; phylum Bacillota; class Clostridia; order Oscillospirales; family Acutalibacteraceae; genus UBA6857. The sequence continues at coordinate 7,351 of JAZQZO010000090.1, read as the reverse complement.
GGTCCTGCTTCAAGTGCCTGGGACCGTGCCTGTGAGCTCTATGCTCAATTAACAGGCACCTGGGTAGACTATGGCAAGGTACACTCAGCCAAAAGAGGACATAAACAATTCGGCAGAAACTATGATAAGCCTCTTATAGAAAAATGGGATGCAGAAAATAAAATTCATCTTATAGGTCACAGCTTCGGCGGTACCACTGTTAGAATGCTGGCTCATCTGCTGACTCACGGTGCACCGGAAGAGGTTGAAGCAAGCGGAGAAAATGTTTCTCCTTTATTTAAAGGCGGTAAAGGTGATTGGATCTGCTCTGTAACAGCTATATGCTCACCTCTCAACGGCACTTCTGCTCACGACACTGTTGTAAGATATCACCTGAAAAACATTCTCAGATACGGCACTTATCTTTACACCGGCGGTCTCGGAAGAACTCCTCTCAACGGCAAACTCGTCGACTTTCATCTCGAGCAGTTCGGTTTATCAAATACTCCCGGTCAGAAAGACTCAATTCCTTTCTCCGAAGCAATAAAAATAATTAACGCCTCCGATGACCACGTTGAATATGATATGTCTCCCGAAGGCTCAAAACTCATTAACGAGCGAATTAAAATTTCCCCTCAGATATGCTATTTTTCTTATCCCTACAACTCTGTCAGAGAAACAAAAAGCGGTAAGAATCATATCCCATCTTATACTAAATTCCCCTTCCTTTCACTTACCAGCGCCCTGATGACCAACGATATGAAAAGGCACAGTGATGAGGGTGAAAACACCGAAAAAATCTATAATGACGGTCTAGTGGATACTTTCTCGGCTACACATCCTCATACGGAACCCTATTGCCTGTGGGAGGACACTGACAAGATACGTCCCGGAGTATGGCACGTTATGCCTATCACACAGGGTGACCACGGTACTGCTATAGGTTTGTTCGAATCCAAGGAAGTTACAACCAAATTTTACGAGCATATAACCGATGTTCTGCTTATGGCAGAAAAAGCAACTGCCTCAAAAGAGAACATTTATAAGCCCTGATAAAATGATAAAGAGGTAAATAAATATGTCTATAGAAAAAGTCAGAGAGCACTTCACAGCTCTCGGTATAGCTGACAGAATAATGGAATTTGATGTTTCAAGTGCAACCGTTGAACTTGCTGCAAAAGCTGTAGGTGTAGAAGGTGCAAGAATAGCAAAAACCCTCTCTTTTCTTCTTAAAGATGAGCCTATTCTCATTGTTGTTGCAGGAGACGGCAGGGTTGACAACAAGAAGTACAAGGCAACTTTCAGCGCCAAGGCAAAAATGCTCTCCCACGATCAGGCTGCTGAAATGATCGGTCACGCTGTAGGTGGCGTGTGCCCCTTTGCCGTAAACGACGGAGTAAAGGTTTATCTTGATGAAAGCCTCAAGCGTTTTGAAACCGTATTCCCCGCCTGCGGCAGCAGCAACAGTGCAATTGAGCTGACCATAGAAGAACTCGAAAAGTATTCGGAATTTGACCGATGGGTAGATGTCTGCTCGGTACCGATAGAATAAGCAAAAAATTAAGCTCCTCGATGTGAGGAGCTTTTTTATCTGTGCAGTATTATAAGAGTTCTGTAGGCCAACCTTCAGTATTTACACCATTATTTTTGAGTATTGCAATAACAAGTCTGAATATATTGTTTGTTAAAGCTTTTACGATTAGATAAAACATTTTTCTCACCTCTCCACATTTTTTTGCTATTTCATTCTAACCTTACATTCAAAAAAAGTCAACAGAAAAACCGTCAAATTGATAACTATTTCAAGATTTTGTCACAATTATACAAAAAAACAAGCTCCACACTAAGGTGGAGCTTATCTCGTTTAACTTATGCTTATTCCTTAACGAAGGGGTTCTTCCAGTTTTCTACAGCAACACCTGCGTTGAGGAGAATTGTCATAACAACATCCCAAATGTTAGCAAAAAAAGCCATAATATCCATAGTTTTCTACCTCCATACAAAAATTTAATTAGTGGTTACTACCACACTTAAATTATACCTAAACTTAATATTATGTCAATATGCTTTTGGAATTATTCACTAATTTTAATAAAATTAACAATTTCAAAATTTTATTGTAATAGTTTTGAAGTAAAAAACTCTCCTTTGTAAGGAGAGTTTTTATGTAACCTTAATTATTCAGCATCTTCAGCAAATGACTTCTTGAATTCTTCGGGAATTCTTTCTTCGTCGATACCACACATAATAAGAAGGTCATAGATAAACTTAGCGATAAGCTTGTAGATATCTGTGATGAAATCCATTTCAATTCACCTCCAATTAATTTATCGAGCATATGATACATTAACGTTTATGTTTTGTCAATAGAAAATTCCGATAATTAATAATTTGCTCTTAATTGGTTAATAATTATGTTTTTCTAATTCACAATTAGGATTAATATGCATCAGCTAAATCGTAAATAAGTCTTTCGGTTTTATCCCAACCGAGACAGGGGTCAGTGATGCTCTTGCCGTAACAGCCCTCACCTATCTTCTGTGTACCGTCTTCGATATAGCTTTCGATCATAAAGCCTTTGACAATTTTGTCAATATCGTTGTTGTGACGACAAGAGTGAAGAACTTCTTTTGCTATTCTAGACTGCTCAAGATATTTCTTGCCTGAGTTTGCGTGATTAGTGTCAACTATCACGGCAGGGTTCTTAAGGTCACGCTCGGCATAAAGCTGACAGAGCTTAAGCAAATCTTCGTAGTGATAGTTAGGATAACTTACACCCTTTTCGTCAACGTAACCTCTTAAAATAGCGTGAGTTAAATCGTTGCCGTGAGACTTTACTTCCCAACCTCTGTAAATAAAATCGTGTGAGTGCTGACCTGCTGTAATTGAGTTCATCATAACACCGAGGTCACCGCCTGTGGGGTTTTTCATACCAACGGGAATATCAATACCGCTGGCTGTAAGTCTGTGCTCCTGGTTTTCTGTGCTTCTTGCGCCTACTGCTACATAACCTAAAAGGTCTGAAAGATATCTGTAATTATCAGGATAAAGCATTTCATCAGCGCATACGAAACCTGTTTCATTGATAGCTCTCATATGAAGCTTTCTGATAGCTACGATACCTTTGATAAGGTCTGCTGCAGCACCCGGGTCCGGCTGATGAAGCATACCCTTATAGCCGTCGCCCGTAGTACGGGGTTTATTTGTGTAGATTCTCGGGATAATGAGAATCTTGTCTTTAACCTTTTCCTGAACCGGTACAAGACGGTTTATATAGTCCATTACCGAATCTTCATTATCCGCTGAGCAGGGACCGATAACCAGGATAAGTTTTCTTTCTTTGCCCTCGAAAATATCTCTTATTTCTTTATCTCTGGCCTCTTTGATTTTTTCAGCTTCTTTAGTTATAGGGTACTGAGCCTTTATATCCTTTGGAATGGGCAGTTTGTATATAAATTCCATATTCTTGTTCATTTTGTTTTTCCTCCAGTTATTTGTCAAATTGTTTTCTGCGTTTTGTTGAAATTCTCATCATTTCTTTCATTCCTTCACGGTCATCATCTTTAAGGAAGTTATAAAGGTCATCGAAATGCTTTTTGAAAAGCTCCATCTGTGCAAGAAGAGCATCTTTGTTCAGAAGAAAAAGTTCGCTCCACATATTCTCGTTGATATTTGCGATGCGTGTCAGATCTCTGAAGGAGTCGCCTGTGTATCTCTCGAGCCTTTCCTGTTCGTAGCAGTTCATAAGCGAAACGGCAATGCAGTGAGTAAGCTGTGAAACGAAGCCTATCATTTCATCGTGGTTTTCCGGTGATATTTCACTGATTCTGCCAAAACCGAGAATTTCGCCTATTCTCTTGCAGGCTTCAATACCTTCATCGGTGTTTCGATTTGTGGGTACAACAAGATAGTTAGCACCGTAGAAAATTCTCTCGTCACTGTTTTTTATGCCGTAAACCTCACGGCCTGCCATAGGGTGAGCTGAGATAAACTCTACCATAGGCGGAAGCATATTCTGTATTTTGTCAACTATACATCCCTTTACACCTGTTACATCGGTGATAACAGTGCCCGGTCTGATGAGCTCACCGTACTCCTCAATCCATTTGATAAAAATGTCAGGATACAAAGCGAAGATTATCACATCGGCGTTTTTTATCATAACCTCGTCGACTTCGGTGCTGCATTTTTTCACTATTTCGTGTTCGAGCGCAAAGACACAATCTTCTTCATTTTTTGTTATGGCTTCTACATAATAGCCTTTTTCTGTCAGGCCCCTGGCATATGATCCACCGAGGAGACCGAGACCGATTATTAGAAAGCGGGTATTTTTATTTATCGTCATTTATACTAACCTCCATACCGAGAGCCTTCACCTTTTCAAAAAAATCGGAAAAGCTCTTCTTTACTGCTTCGGCACCTTTGAGTCTGCCGCCATAGACAGACGCAAGTACCGCTAAAGACATAACTACTCTGTGGTCATTGTGGCAATAAAGATCATATTTCGGTATATAGAGTTCTGCTTTGTTTATCGTTATTTCGTTGTCTGCGACCTTGATATCAGCACCAAATTTTGAAAGCTCCTCTGACATAACAACACCGCGGTCACTCTCTTTTATCTTAAGCCTTGCAGTGTTGATAAGTTTGCAACCGTTGTTTGCAACTGCAAGTGTCATAAGAATCGGTGCGAGGTCCGGACAATTTTTCATATCAAGTGTCGGGGTACCCTGCCGTAAAAGGCGGAAATATTCTTTATATACACTATCGCCCTGCAGGGTGTTTTCGTCGAGTCCGAGAACTTCGATATCACTACCGACAAGGTTAAATGCATCTAAGAATGCAGCATTGGAGTAGTCACCCTCAACTGTAAGGCACCTGCTTTTATATTGCTGATTGCCCTTTATAAAAAGAGTGTTATCGTTTTTCCATTGAACTGCCACATCAAAAAGAGACATAGCCATAAGAGTCATATCAATATAGCTTCGGCTTTCGATATTACCTGTAAGCTCAATTTCACTATCGCCATCGCATAATGGAAGAGCGAAGAGAAGTCCTGAGATAAACTGACTGCTGATATTGCCCGGTACAGAAAATATGCCGTGAGAAAGCCCACTGCCGACACTGATACCGTCGGGAGCTTTATTATATGGAATATTCTTGTCTCTGCAAATATCTTCATAGACTGTCATCGGTCTTTCCATAAGTCTGCCGTATCCCGTGAAAAGAGATTGACCCTTACCGAGCATCGAGAGTGGCATAAAAAATCTGAGTGTGCTGCCGCTTTCTCTGCATTTATATTCTCCCCCAAGTGACCTTTTTGGCAAGGTACCGACAACTGTGACACTGTCTCCGTCTGTCTTGATATGAGCTCCCATTGTCCTCAGACAATCAAGAGAAGCCAGAATATCTTCACTGAAAAGAACATTATTTATTTTACTTTCACCCTCTGAGAGACCTGCACAGATGAGGAGTCTGTGACACATACTCTTTGAAGAAGGAGCCGTCACCTTGCCCTGAAGTTTTGACGGCTTGATGTTCACTGTCATAATTTATCACTTCTTATGATTTTCTATAAGGTAGTCAACAGCTTCAAAATATCCATCGATGCCGTGACCTGCAATTGTTTTTTCTGCAACGAGACGTACATAACTTATCTGACGGAAGTCTTCTCTTTCGTCAATATTTGAAATATGCACTTCAACCGTTGGAATTGACACAGCCTTAAGTGCATCAAGAATTGCAACACTGGTGTGTGTATAAGCTGCAGGGTTGATGATAATGCCGTCAGCTTTGCCGTATGCCTGCTGTATCTTGTCAACAATATCACCCTCGTGGTTTGACTGATAACACTCGCAGTCTACGCTTTTCGCTTCACAGTAATTATAAATTTTTCTCACAAGCATATCAAAGGTAACCGTGCCGTAAAGCTCCGGCTCTCTTATGCCCAGCATATTGATATTCGGTCCGTTGATTACAAGTATTTTCATTATAAACACCCCATTATTCTCTTGACGGCATTATCTGCTACACCGTCTATTGCTATTTCAAAATCGCCTGTGGATTTATATATTTCATATCTTTCATTAAAACGTTTTCTTAGAGATTCCGAATCACTTGAAAGAGGTCTGTCAGAAGTTGGGATTATATCTTCGAGTGGCCTGTTAAGGAAGAAAATAACACCGTTTTGTTTTAAGGCTCTTACATTCTCCTGCCTTAAAACAGCTCCCCCACCCGTAGCAATCACAACTCCGCCGAGTCTTGAAGCTTCTTTGATAGCCTTTGTTTCAATATCACGGAAATATTCTTCACCTTTTTCTGCGAATATATCACTGATGACTCCGTGGTTTTCTGTTATCATATCGTCAGTATCAATAAAGTCTCTGCCGAGTTTTTCAGCGAGAACTTTACCTATAGTACTTTTACCTGATCCGGGCATACCTATTAAAACTATATTCTGCTTTTCTCTTATAATCTCAGCGTAAATCTCATCACTGATTTTTTCGACGTCAAGGCTTTTATCCATAAACTTCTCAGATGCTAAAACAGCCTGAGCTATAAGCATATAAAGTCCGTTAACACCCTTTACTCCGAGCTCTTCACCCTTTAAAACAAGAGAAGTTTTCAGAGGATTATAAACTGAATCTACTATGCCTTTAAGAAACGGAAACAATGCAGGCTCAAGTGCAAAACCGTCATTATCAGGGAACATTCCGCAAGGAGTGGTGTTAATTATAAAATCTGCATCTGCGTGAAGCTGTGACACGTTATCATAGTTCACCTCACCGCTTCTGCTGACAGTGATAATCTGCCTTGCACCAAGAGCCTCTGACACAGCTCTAGAAGTTTTAGCTGTGCCGCCTGAGCCTAAAATCAGAACTTTGCTGCTTTTAAAATCGAAGCCGTTTTTCTCAATCATCAGCCTCATACCGTAAAAGTCGGTGTTATAGCCGTAGAGCTTTCCGTCACGGTTTATTATAGTGTTAACTGCACCAATCGCCTTTGCGGCAGGGTCCACATAATCGAGATATGGAATCACAGCTTCTTTATAAGGAATGGTAACATTGATGTAGGAAAAATCCTTCACCCTCATAAAAGAGTCAAGGTTTTCCTTGGAAATTTCTTTTAATTCGTAGGTGTAGTCTGCAATTATTTCGTGGATGATTTTTGAAAAACTGTGACCTAACTTTTCACCTATAAGTCCGTATTTCATATCAAGCACCAAGCCAATCTGTACCGAAGCGTGTAGCAAGCAAATCACAAAGGACAATAGCAGTCACCGAGTCAACGACAACTCTAGCTGTATGAATAATGGCAGGGTCGTGTCTGCCCTTTATCTCTAAAACAGCGTCTTCATTCTTTTTGAAATCAACTG
>JAZQZO010000089.1:0-3983 GCA_045634065.1 Acutalibacteraceae bacterium | reverse complement strand
CTTGTCACTTTAATTGGATATTTCGGATTATAAGTAGCATCAGACCACCCCGCCCCCGCAAAAGCGTAAAGATAGTGCAAATTACTTCCTTTTTTTTGAACGTTGTCCCAAAACTCATCGTATGAAGCTTGTTTACCCGCTTCAAATGCTTCCTCGGTATTTCCACCCGCTTGTTTGCCCGCTTCGTAAACCTCATCATAATCGGTCTTCGCTCTTATTATCTTTTCAGCTATTGTCATTGTGCATCACCCCCTGATATAAGAGCCTGTGCATATGCGTGAAGCTCATCAAGTGCCGCATCGATATCCCCCATCTGCGCCTCAATATCTTCCAAGCGGTTTCTTGCTTTTGTGATAATAACAGGACAATCGCTTGGGTCAAAATCTTCGTAGCTGCTCAAACCCGCATCAAAGAAATATATATCCGTATTCTCGTCAACGGTGAACTTGTACACTTCGTCTTTCTCTGTTGCGGTTATCGTTATTAGGGGAACACCTTGTGTTGACACATACCACCCCATAGGAACGAAAATAGTAATTATATCACCCTTTTCCTTCTCGAAATTCAATCGTGAATAACCATAATCGTGCCAAGCATTTTTAAAGTCATATGTTTCGGATGGCATTATTTCATTTGAAAGCTCGTCAAGTGCTGTGTCGATATCTCCGAGCGAAGCCTTAATCTCTTCAATCTCTTTCTCGTTGCTGATTTTTTCGTGGTTAATCGGAGTTCCAACCGTAATTCCAATTATTTTGCTCATTTGTTTACCTCCGTAAGTGTTACCTGCATAACATAATCATTTTGGGGCTTTTGACCGATAGCATAAACAGTTACCACACCATTTTCGTTTTCAGTTACAAAAGCCAAATCTTTATTATGGAAAATTGCAAGCTGCTCCGCACTCGGAGTAAGGTCAACCTGAGTATTCTCTGTTATATTGTCTATTGATACAATTTGAGAATAGGGGCTTTCTGTTCCTTCCCATTTGTCGGCAAACAATGTCACAAATGAAATTCTAATTGCTTTAGCAAGATATGCTCCGATAATCTGCTCCATCGTTATAGCTTCTCCATTGGGGTCTATCTGTACGTTGCAATCAGCAGGCATATCACCGGAACCAAGATAAACACCTGAATTTCCTGTATCTCCTTTTTCGCCTCTTGCTCCTGTATCGCCCTTATCGCCTTTTGCTCCCTGTGCGCCTGTTGCTCCTGTCGGTCCAGTGTCGCCCTTATCTCCCTTGTCGCCTTTGTCGCCTTTGTCACCCTTCAGGCTTTCTTTCTGCTCTGGTGTTAGGTCTTCGAAGGTCATTGTGCCATCAGCACCCTTTTCTCCTGTGTCGCCTTTTTCGCCCTTTTCGCCTTTATCACCTTTTTCTCCTTTAAGGTCAGCAAGCCAATCTTCAAAGCTTCCGGTGTAATCGGGATAAGCCTCTTTATAAAGCTCATAAGCCGATTTACCATCTTTGCCAAACACCGTAGCAAGATTACCGCTCATCTTTTCCTCTGTTGCCAAAGTTCCTTTTATTTCGCTCGGTGTAGGCACTGTACCCATAATTACATCACTCATCTATCACACCGCCTTCTGGATATAAAGTGAATACTTTCGCTCCGTTTTCATCGTAGCCGATAATAGTCTGCGGATACGTATCGGGATTAAGCTCAACCTCGTACCAATAGTCTGTAGGCTTGCTTATAACACCGCCTATTTTGGTTTCATCACTGTCAAGAGCAATCTGAACTCTGCTTGTTGCTTCTGATACCGTTATATCTTTCTTCAGTACAACATCTGCACAGTCTTTCTTTTCAAAAACCTTAAAGCGTACAACATCTCCTGCCTGAAACGTGTATTCTGTTTCGCCTATGTTTGCACCAACAGAAAATACTGCTGCATCGCCTCTTGTGATGTTAATAGATAAATCACCGTTTATAGCAAACATTTATTCACCTACCCCCTTAATGTTGTTCAGATCTTCGACAGCTTCAGCAATAGTCACAAATTCCTCTACAGGCTTAATGTAACCTCTGCCTTCTTCCTCAAAGACAAGCACATCACCCTCACTCAGATAAATTGTTGTGTCATATTTGCTCTTGAATCCCTCTCCCTTAACCTTCGTAACAGAACGGAAAACAAGCCCCTCAAGCTTCTGCTTTACGTTCTCGTTCTCGTATGTCAGCGCCGTGTCCTTGTCCACACGAATGCCCGAATATAAGTCTATACTTGGTTTTCTTATAAATATCTGCATTTTGTCCTCTCCTTTCCTTTCGTCAGTATAGAAAATCATTCTATATTCACGAAAAGGGGGGAGTAAAAATACTCCCCCCAAGACGTTTATGCTTAGGTTATTAATTAAGCTCCTACAGGAATCTTGATAACCTGAATACGTGCTTCATCAATGACCTTAGCACCGAATGTGTCAAGACCACGGATGATGTCCTTGAATCTCTTCTCGGCACGAAGAGCCTCAACCTCGTTAATCTGTCCTGCAAAGGCGATAGCCTTCTTGCCACGAACATCACAGTAAACGTAATCGTCATCCTTTGCCATATTGTTAGACATAATTACGTTGAAGTCATCGTAAACACCAACGATACCCTTCTTGATGTATTCAGGGTTGTTGGTAGAAAGAGTGATAAGCTCATTCTTGAATACGTTGTAGACAGCAGGGGTAATCTCGATAACGCCCTCTTCGTCAAAGTTACGCTCACGGAGAGCAACGATAGCACCGTCAATCGCTTCCTTAACAGCTTCCTTGCTAAGAGCTGTAGCTGCGGTAGCGTTTGTTGCACTCTTGATAAGATTTGCAACGTATGTATCACGAGCAACGGCAAGACCGTGTACAGCCTTTTCCTGATACTTCTCCTTAAGACCGGGTACGCTCTGCGCCTGATCTACATCATCAACGTAGAATGCGAAGTAGTTTGCCTGATCAATTGTGAGAATCTGACCCTTATCGGACATATCCTCAATAGAGATATCCTTAGTGCCGTCATAAGCACCGATAGTAGGCTCGCCTACACCGAGAATCTTTACGCTCTGTGCGTGCTTGCAATCACCCTCGTAATCACGAAGGCAGTTGTCAACGAGCTTACACTTAAGCTCAAGGTCATCCTGAATCTTCTTCGACCAAATCTGCTGAATAAAATTAGTTACTGCCATAAATTTTTACCTTTCCTTTCGTGTGTAGGAAAGTATGATTTATTTCCACTTCTGCATCGACTTTTCTATAGCCGCAAACAAGGCAGGGTTTGAGTCAAGCTCTTTCCTTGTAAATTTGCGAGCTTCTTCGGGAGTGTAAAAATCCTTTACACCGCCATCTCCGGAATTAGAGTTCTTCATACTTCCCATTGGTTTAATTTCTTTCTTTGGTTGCATTTTGTTGTAGATATTGAAAATATCCGCAATGGGCGTTGTAGAATTGAACTGCTTTGCAAAGTCCTGAAATTCCTTGCTGTTATATACTTCATCTGTTACACCTATCTTTGACAGTTCATTCTGTCGCTCGGTGTTCTGACGGTGTTCAGCAAGGGTCTTGAAATATAATTTTTCTCTCGGAGACATATTTTCAACACCGAGGTCTGCCAATCGGTCAAGTTCATCAACTACCTCATCGTAGGCTAAACGAATAACCTCGTTAGCTTCTGCCGTGGCAAGAACCTCGATGTCTTTAGCTGTGTAATCAGGTTCTCGGGAAATCTTAATTCCTTTTCCTTCATAGAACTTTGCAAATGTGTCGGTCATTTCCTCAACACTCTCTTTGCCTGTGCCTGCCTTCAGTACATCGGTTAGCTTTCCGTATTTACGGTCATATTCCTTGCGTACCTGTGCTTTTGCACGAGCCTTTGCACCTTTCACAATCTCGTTAAGCTCAGACTGTGTAAAGGTCTTTTCAGGTATTGTTTCAACCTGTTCTTCAGCAATTTCTTCTGTGGCTACTGTTTCCACATTTTCAGTAGATTCTTCTACAAAGTTCTTGTTATCTT
>JAZQZO010000088.1:0-1897 GCA_045634065.1 Acutalibacteraceae bacterium | reverse complement strand
CATTTTAAAGTGCTATTATACTTGCAATATCACAAATGCGTTGAAGAAATTAAGGATTGTTTATTGTGTTATCAGAGAGTCGGTGGTTGGTGTGAACCGATACATAAATTCAATTCAGCCTCCTTTCTGAGCAGAACTGCTGAAGACGTTTGTTGCGTAGGTGGTTCCGGATGCCCCGTTACCAAGGCTAAAAGCTTGTCTGAGCTTTGAAAAGTGACTGTTTAACAGTAATCAAGGTGGTACCACGGATATAATTATTCGTCCTTGAAGTTACGATGTAACTTCGGGGATTTTTTTATTGTATACCGGGCCAGTTTAAATGCAAAAGTGATAAATCGAATTTAAGGAGTTTTTAAAATGCAAAAATTATCAATCGCTGACATCACATTGAAGCAGGCTGCCAAGAATGGTAACTGTTCACTTTCATTCAGAGAAAAGATTGAAATTGCCAAACTACTCAATAAAATCCACGTATCAGTTATCGAGCTTCCTGCAATTATAAAAGAAAAGACAGATATGCTTCTTATTAAGTCTATCTCATCTTGTGTTACTGCAAGCAGTGTCATTGCAGTGCCTGTAAACCTCAGTGAAGGTGACGTTGAGAGAGTTGCTCAGGCACTCTCAGGTGCTAAGTGTCCTCGTATACAGATTGAAGTTCCCACTTCGACAGTTCAGATGGAATATATCTGCGGTAAGAAACCTGCAGCTATGCTTGAAATGATTGCTGATTACACAAAGAGAGCTAAGGCTCTTTGCGGTGATGTTGAATTTATCGCTGATGATGCTACTAGAAGTGACCCCGATTTCCTTTATAAAGCAATTGCTGCGGCAATCGAAAACGGTGCAACAACTGTTACCCTCAGTGACACTGCAGGTAAGATGTTCCCTGAGGATATCTCAGCAATGATTTCAGACTTATACAAAAATGTTCCTGAGGCTGAGAATGTCAATATAGGTTTTCAGTGCGGTAACGAACTTGAAATGGCTACTGCCGGCAGTGTCAGCGCTATCAAGGCCGGTGCAAACGAGGTTAAAGTTTCAAGTGTACCCTCAGTATTTGCCCCCTCAATGGAATCAATCTGTCAGATTATCAAAAACTTCGGTGACGAATTTGGCTATATGACAGGTGTAAGAACAACAGAATATCACAAGGCTGCAAAGCAGATTTCCTGGATTGTAAATGCTCGTGCATCAAAAAATATAATTTCAGAAGGTTCAGGTCTCACAACAGAGGACTTCTCACTCAGTGAACACGATGATATATCAGAAGTCAGCAAGGCAGTTGCTATGCTCGGTTATGACCTGAGTGCTGAAGATATAACTAATGTTTACACAGAATTCAAGCGCATCAGCAGTAAAAAGACTGTTACAGCTAAAGAACTTGATGCAATTATAGCTTCAGTTGCTCTTCAGGTACCCACAACATATTTCCTTGAAAGCTATGTTATTAACAGCGGTAACATTATTCCTGCAACTGCTAACATTACAGTTCGCAAGAACGGCGAAGTTATCAGAGGTCTTTGCGGCGGTGACGGCCCCATCGATGCAGCTTTCCACGCAATTGAGCAGATCATCGGCCATCACTATGAGCTTGATGATTTCCAGATTCAGTCTGTGACCGAAGGTCAGGAAGCTGTTGGCTCAGCTGTTGTTAAACTTCGTTCAAACGGCAAACTTTATTCAGGTAAGGGTCTCTCACCAGACATTATCGGTGCAAGTATCAGAGTTTACCTTAATGCTCTCAACAAGATTGTTTATGAGAAGGCGTAAAATATGTTGAAGCTTTCTTGCAGTGTCAAAGGCTGGGAAGATTACTCCTGGCAGGATATGATAGACCTTGCAATTGAAAACGATTATAAAGGCATTGATCTTTGTGCAAGTGCATATCCATCATATT
>JAZQZO010000087.1:0-3777 GCA_045634065.1 Acutalibacteraceae bacterium | reverse complement strand
CAGACTTTTCAAAGAGGTTGAAACCAACGTATCAATGCGTGTTGAAGAAACCGACACAACCGACAGCTTCAAGGTAAGCGGACGAGGTGAGCTGCACCTTTCAATTCTTATTGAAACAATGAGACGTCAGGGTTATGAATTCCAGGTTTCACGCCCCAAGGTTATTCTCAAAGAGGAAAAGGGCGTAACAATGGAGCCTATGGAGCTTCTTATTGTTGAAGTACCCGAGCAGTATGCAGGCTCAGTTATCGAAAAGGTCTGCTCAAGAAAGGGCGAACTTGAAAATATGGGCACTCGTGACGGTGGTTCAACACATCTCGAGTTCAGAGTACCTGCAAGAGGTCTTATCGGTTACAGAAGTGAGTTTATGACTGACACCAACGGCAATGGTATTATGAATCAGCTTTTCGCAGGCTATGAGCCTTATAAGGGCGATATAGTCACAAGAGAGCGCGGTTCAATCATAGTACACGAGACCGGTGAAAGCTCAGCGTATGGTCTTTTCAACACTCAGGACAGAGGTCGTCTCTTCATCGGTGCAGGCGTACCCGTATATGAAGGCATGATTGTCGGAGAATGCTCAAAATCCGAAGATGTGGTTTGTAATGTCTGCAAGCAGAAGCATCTGACCAACACACGAGCTTCAGGCTCAGACGATGCACTCAGGCTCGTACCGCCCACCAACCTTTCACTTGAGCAATGTATGGAGTTCATAAAAGACGACGAGCTTCTTGAGGTTACACCCACATCGCTCAGACTCAGAAAGACAATTCTTTCTAAAGAAATGAGAATGAAGAAACAGTTCAAGAAGTAATTAGATTTTGCATTTAAAAAAAGGCGAACAGGTCAATCCTGCTCGCCTTTTTGCGCATTTTAGTTTGCGGTGAATCAGATGTCGGCGGCTCCATAAAAATCGCCCCCACCCGCCAAGGCAACCTCACCGTCTACCTTCGGCATCCACCTCTCCTGATAGGTTCTGTCACAATGTTGTGTTGCCTACCGGGCCACTTACAGGCACTGACTTAGCATTCCTCGTCACTTCGCCCCACTCGTCGGGAGAAAAAATAAAAGAGACGCGAGTCTTACTCGCGCCCCATAAAAATATTGGTATATTATGTTGCAGGGCTCCGCCCCGCACCCCGGAAACTTTTCAGAAAAGTTTGACAAAACCATTGTCTTATTTTGTTCCAAACTCTGCCTTGCCCTCTTCTGTGTCTCTGTAATACTGAGTCTTGGGGTTTGGATGCTTGTAGCTGTTCCAGATTTCTTCAGCTCTGGGCGCCCATTCAGCAGCAAACTTATCGCACTTACTACAGAGCATTTCAGCTGTTTCTTCCTGAATAAGGTTAGTTGATTTTGCACCTGTTCTCTTAACGATGTCTCTCAAACACTGTGGATTCTCAAGCATCGGACAAGGTCTCAGATGGTTGTCATTGAAAGGCTGATCGTGTCTGAAAGCCATAAACAGCGGTCTCTGAAGAGCCTCTAAAAGAGTATGAGTTCTGATATTTGAATCTGAGAAATGAATGAACACACAAGGCTCCATATCACCGTTTGAGTTGATGTGGAAGTAGTTTCTCCCACCTGCGATGCAACGGCCGACATATTCACCGTCACTCTGGAAATCCATAAAGAACATAGGCTTACCGGTCTTCCCGTTACGGACTCTCTTGAGCCACTTATACATATATTCTCTCTGGTCAGGTGTGGGAATAAGCTCAGGAGGAGCATCGTGACCAACGGGCATAAAGTTGAAATAAAGAGCGAACTTCGCACCAAGTGAAATCATCTTATCGAGGAATTCGTCACTTGTAACCTTTTCAACATTTGCTCTTGTGTAGCATACGCTGATGCCGAAGAGACAGCCTTTACTCTTAAGCAGATTCATAGCATTGATAACTTTCTGATAGTTACCCTCGCCACGTCTGAAGTCTGTAGATTCTTCGTCTCCCTCAATAGAAAGAGCAAGGGCTATATTACCCACTCTCACCATATCATCACAGAACTTTTCGTCTACGAGATGACCGTTTGTGTATGAAAGGAAAGCACAGTCAGGGTACTCTTCGCAGAGCTTTATGATGTCGTTCTTTCTGATTAAAGGCTCCCCGCCTGTGAACATATAGAAATGCGTACCAAGTTCTCTTCCTTGTGAAACAATACTCGTCATTTCTTCATAGGTCAGGTTACTTTCGTGACCGTACTCTGCCGCCCAACAACCTTTGCATTTACAATTACAAGCGCTTGTGGGATCAAGAAGAATCTGGAAAGGAATATTACATTTATACTTTTCTCTATTTTCTCTTACAGCTTTTGTACCCTTTATACCTGCACCGAGACCAATAGCAAGCATCATCTTTTTAATCATACCCCTGTCAAGGTCATTCAGCACATTCATTGCAAGCTGATAATAAACATTACCTCCCTCTTCAACAGCCTTACGAGCTGCAATGAAATTCTTCTTAGGGAATGTACCGGCAAGGAGTTTTTCTGTGATATCGATAAGTCTGAGGAGATTTTCCTTTGGTCTCTTGTCAATATATTTTAAAATTCCGTCAAGAGCAGCCCCGACGGCCATTCTTTCTGCTTTATCTTTAATTGTCATAACTGCACCTCACTTTAATGCGCATTAAACGCTTATAGATTAATATACCATAAACCTCCTAAAAAGTCTATAGTTCAAAAAAGATATTTATCCTTTGCTGTTGTATTATTGGCATAATTTGTGTATAATATCAAAAGTTAAATTTAAAGCATTTACCTTAAAACACGGGAGGGTACTATGAACAAGAAAACCAAAGCCACTCTGCTTGCCCTTTTGAGAGCCACTGTCGCTATGATAATATTCGTACTGGCGGTGATAAACTATGAAAAGCTAAAAAATATAGACGTACGAGCCCTGGTCGATGCAAGTTCATCAATGATTGCCGCAATTCTCACTATATGGGGTGTCTACCTCGTAAAATCCGTTCTTTTCATTATACCTGCCTCTTTGATTTACATTTCAATAGGTATGGCCTTTGAAACCTGGCAGGCTTGCCTTATAAGTCTTATGGGTATCATTCTCGAGGTCACCGTCACATATTTCTTGGGACTCTTCCTCGGTGGTGACTATGTAAACAAGCTTCTCGCTAAAAGCAAAGGCGGTCAGAAAATCCTTGATATGAAGTTCAATGATAACTTTCCTGCTTTTCTTGGTATCCGCGCCCTTCCCGTCTTTCCCATAGATTTTGTCAGTCTTTTCTGGGGCGCATCAAAGGCAAAGTTCCCTCGCTATTTCTTCGCAAGCGTTATCGGCATTATGCCCCGTGTGGTACTCTTCACGATTTTAGGTGACGGCATTTATGATTACATCCCCATTCACCTTATAATTAAAATAGTTATTTTTGCGATACCCGTGGGCGTAGTAATTTATCTAATCAGACATTTTATTAAGCTGAAAGCACAATAACAATTAAAGTACCTGACTTAAAAATCAGGTACTTTTTATTTATTCTTCAAACATATCACTTAACCTTTTAACTGAGTCATAAAGGTCTTTTACACCAAAAGCAACCTTTTCTTTTGGCTTTTTTCAAGATAACCACTCGCTTCAAGAGTCAGATGTCCGTCATATCCGATTTCTTTCAGTGCTTTTACTACAGCAACGAAATCGATATTAATTGAAAAAGGAATCTGATCAAGGCCTGCTTTCGCAACAAGTTCAACGGCTTTTTTCTCGCCGATATACTTGCAATTGAATGTATTTCTGTTGAGGCTTTCACATTATCACATCCTTTT
>JAZQZO010000086.1:0-9816 GCA_045634065.1 Acutalibacteraceae bacterium | reverse complement strand
TCATAAAAGCTTCACTCCGAAGAGATTCACTTAAATGCTTCGTTCGACTTGCATGTGTTAGGCACGCCGCCAGCGTTCGTCCTGAGCCAGGATCAAACTCTCTAAAATATTGTATTAGAACACTTTCGTGTTTTAATCTATTCTAGAGCTTTGTTGCTCATTCTTCTTCGTCATCGCTGACGTTTCAATACTTTGCTATTTTAGCTTCCGTATTACTGTTTGAAAAGTACTTTTTAAAACTCTTCTTGATGGTTATTTACCATCGAATCTCGGGTTCCTTTTCTTATCTCGTTGTTTAATTTTCAAGGTCCAATCGCCTTCCCTCTCTCGAGGACAGCTCAAAGAGTATATCACATACTCTTTCTCTTGTCAATACTTTTTTGAAAGTTTTTTTAAAAACTTTTTGATTGACTTTTCAACATCTTTTCGCATCTCTGCGGAAAGCTTGGATATAATAACACATCTGTTTTTATTTGTCAACGGTTTTTTCAACATTTTTTGTGGAAAATTTATCGTTTTGTACACTGATTCGGGTGTTAAGTGTTTTCAACATAGTTGTGGATAGTTGTTAGATTGCAGATTTGGTGGCTCAGGCACAATCCGCTACTGCGGATTGTGGGGCGTAACTCGCCCGGCTGAAGTTTCTTCAGCCCCTGAGCCACCTCCTCTCCTCCTGCACTCAGTCAGAAAACACGGCAGTGTACAAAAAATCAGCGGAAAAGCCTAAACTCACCCGCTGATATGTTATTCAGTTTTTATTTGCTGATACCGAGAAGCGCCATAAGTGCATCCCAGTTAGTGAGAAGCTTTACAATATCCATAAAGAAGTAATAAATGCGTCTGAAAATATTTTCAGTTTTATCCTCTTGCTTAACATTGAGATCGTCTTCATTTTCTTTAAAGTCGTCTGTCTTTGTATAGGTAAATTCAAGGTTAAGTGCTGCGTGGTCTGACAGTTCAGTATAACCGTCATACTCAATAAAATCATATGTAAGATCAGTTATTTCGAGATGTACACCGCCACCATCTTTGAACATTACTCTTTCTATTGAATCCCAGACACCATATGTAGTTGCGTAGCCATAACCATACTTTTCAATATAGTATGAGAAATCTTCATAGTCACCATTGTTATGACACTCAACCCATCCATCCTTCATACCGGCGCCATTGATCATATATTGTCTGAGACCTGTATCTTCGTTTGGTTTTTTAGTATGTAAGAAAGCATTATAGTCACCTGCAACTATAACAGGTCTGTCGGTACCACGAGCATTGATATGCTCTGAAAGCTGTCTGAAGTTATCAGTTCTTGCTTCAACAGAACCGGAATCGCCGTACGCGTCAGCGTGGATGACATAGAAGTCGAGATAAACACCATCTTCAAGCTCAATTACAGTGTAAAGGAATCCTTTAGGTGTAAGTTCATCGTTACCGCCATCGACTACACCTGAGAGCTTATCCCATTCTTCGCGGTACTCTTCGTAAATTTTAGTCTTGGAATAAACATTAAGTCCGTCGCCCCAAGGGATACTACCTGTATGGATAGTTTCATAAGGGAATGTTTTGATCTGCTCGTCAAGATACATATGGAATGTGAAATCTTCCTGTACGGCAACGATATCATAATCACTTGCATTGATGTACTTTCCGATTGCTGCTTGCTTGAGATGTACATCGAGGTCAATGGGAAGACCTGCTACATTATAGCTGAGTATTTTAAGTGTTTTGCTTTCGTTTTCTGCGGATGCTGTCATACTTGCAAGTGATAAAACAATTACAAATGAAAGAACAACAGCGATTAATGCTTTGAATTTTTTCATTAGTATTTCTCCTTTATAATTTTATTAATTTATTTTATAACAATTAGAATTAAATGTCAATATTTTTCTGTATCAGACAAATCATCTTCATAAGAAAAATTAATATATGCATATGTTTTTGTCCTCACCGAACCGGCATTCTTTTTCCTAGCGGGGAACCCTTCCACCGCTATTGCGGTCCCCCTTCCCTTTCAGGGACGGCGAGACGAATCAAAAACACGCTCTTACTCCCCCGCGTAACAAAAAAAGAGACCGCCGTAGCAGTCTCTTTCTGATAAGCTTAAATTATTCAGCTGTGTTCTTCTTGAGTGTTTCAAGTTCAGCTCTGAGTTCCTTGGGAAGCTTGTCGCCAAACTTGCCGTAGAATTCTTCGATGCCCTTAGCATCTTCAGCCCAGAGAGCCTTGTCAACGTCAAGGATTGACTTGAGTGACTCAACTGTAACTTCACCTTCAAGACCTTCAAGGTTGATGTCTTCAGCCTTGGGAAGGAAGCCGATAGCTGTTTCGTCAGCGCCAACCTTGCCTTCACATCTGTCGATGATCCAGTCAAGTACACGAAGGTTGTCACCGAAACCGGGCCACATAAAGTTGCCTTCGTCATCCTTACGGAACCAGTTAACGTTGAAGATCTTGGGAGCCTTATCAGCATCAAGTGTTGCACCGATGTTGATCCAGTGCTGCCAGTAGTCAGCCATATCATAACCGCAGAAGGGAAGCATAGCCATAGGATCACGACGAACAACACCTACTGCACCTGAAGCTGCAGCTGTTGTTTCTGAAGCCATAATTGAACCTACAAATACACCGTGGTTCCAGTCACGTGACTGATATACAAGGGGAGCAAGCTTAGCACGACGGCCACCGAATACGATAGCTGATACGGGCACACCGTTGGGATTTTCGAACTCGCTGCTGATGCAGGGGCAGTTCTTAGCGGGAGCTGTGAAACGGCTGTTGGGATGAGCACCCTTGATTTCGTCTACCTTGCCGTTCCAGGGCTTACCTGTCCATTCGAGAGCGTTCTCGGGAGGATTCTTGTCAAGACCTTCCCACCAAACTGTATCGTTATCAAGATTATAAGCAACGTTTGTGAAGATTGTGCCTTCTTTTGTTGAAAGAAGAGCGTTGGGGTTTGACTTCATATTGGTACCGGGAGCAACACCGAAGAAGCCATTTTCAGGGTTGATAGCATAGAGTCTGCCGTCTTCACCCTTACGGATCCAAGCGATATCGTCACCTACGCACCATACTTTGTAGCCCTTGTTCTTGTAACCCTCGGGAGGAATAAGCATTGCAAGGTTGGTCTTACCGCAAGCTGAGGGGAATGCAGCACAGATATATTTGATTTCGCCATCGGGCTTTTCAATACCGAGGATAAGCATATGCTCAGCCATCCAGCCTTCCTGACGGCCCTGGTTTGAAGCGATACGAAGAGCGAAGCACTTCTTACCGAGAAGTACGTTTCCGCCGTAACCTGAGTTAACTGAGATGATTGTGTTGTCCTGGGGGAAGTGGCAGATATATCTCTTCTCTTCGTCGATTTCGCAACGGCAGTGGAGACCACGTACCCAGTCGTTGCTGTCGCCAAGAGCTTCAAGTACATTTGTACCAACTCTTGTCATAATAGCCATGTTGAGTACAACATAGATTGAGTGTGTAAGTTCGATACCAGCCTTTGAGAACTTTGAGCCAACGGGACCCATTGAGTAGGGAATTACATAAGCTGTTCTACCCTTGTAGCTGTCCTTAGCAATACCGTAAAGCATTTCATAAGCTTCAGCGGGATCCATCCAGTTATTTGTGGGGCCTGCTTCTTCCTTAGTGGGAGCACAAATGAATGTTCTGCCTTCAACACGAGCAACGTCGTTTACAGCAGTTCTGTGGTAATAACAACCGGGAAGGAGTTCCTGATTGAGTTTGATCATTTCGCCTGTAGCGCATGCTTCTGCTCTGAGAGCTTCAAGCTGTTCTTCTGAACCGTCAATCCATACAACTTTGTCGGGATTAACAAGGTTGAGTTTGTCTTCGAGCCAAGCAAGAACGCTGGGGTTCTTTGTGGGTGCATTGTTAAGCATAGTAAAATCTTTCCTTTCGTGAATGGTTTATACTAAGTAGTCGAAAATTGCTCCTTGTACTCCATACTACTTTATTCCATAACATTATACTTATTTTTAACGCTTTTTTCAATAGGTAGACAATAAAATATATAACATTTTTGCAATAATTTTTTATGTACTTTTCACATTAAAAAGTGGCTGCACTTTCGTACAGCCACATTCATTAAATAATATTATCAGAAAGTAATTGTTTTTGTTTTGTTTAAACCTCTACATTCCGAACAAGTAAATTTGATTTCAGTAATTTTGCCGTTATCATCTACTTTTTTAGAGATTATATTAGCAGATTCTTCGTGGTAATGAACTGCACCGCAAGGACAATAATGGTTTTGTCCGAAGAGTTTCCAGAAGAATGAGAAAATCTTTGTCATAATAGTAGCAATTGTACCCTTATGGTGACAGAAATGATCACAGGTCACACCCTCACCAACCTCATAAACACCGCATCTGTTACAAACTGGTGTGCCGTTATCGCCCCATTCAAATGCGTGCCCTAAAGGGTTAATTACTGTAGCTTCCTTAACATAGAGACAGTCTGAGCAGAACTTTTTAGCTGTCATACCGGATTCTGTACAGGTAGCCTTAACATCTTTGACAAGTACAACAAAATTATGTTCAGCTGTTATTCTGACGGGATTACCACATACTTTACAGTCATAAATTCTGCCGGCACAATATTTATCTACACTTTTATCTTTTTCAAGATCAAGAGGCTGATAGGCTCCATCTGCATCTATTACGTGTGCATTTGCAGGCACATTACGAATGATTCTGCAAACATCGTTGCAACCGTCAACAGCACAGTAAATTCTAACAATACCACCTGTCTCACAGGAATAACCCTTGTCAAACTTCCATTCACCGGGTACGTGGTCGCCATAGTAAACTTCGTTCTCCTCTACTCCGCACTTACGACAAAATCTTGTTCTCATTGTGGGGTTTATGCAAGTAGCATTATCTGAAGCATATGACCAAGCTGTGTAACTGTGTGAAGGTGCTATTATAATGGTTTCACTAAAGTCGCAACCGTTAACTTCATAGTCAAGACAGTAACGAACTTTCTCACCTCTTGTTGTGCAAGTACCCTCAGTAATAACCCATTCACCGACTATGTGCTCGCCGATTTCTTCTATCTCAACTTTGGTTGACTCTATGAAAGTTTTACAATTCGCACATTTTTTAGCCTTCAAGCCTTTTGAATGGCAAGTTGGTTCTTTTATTGTTTCATATCTTTTTTCAGGTACGTGAGCGTTGGGATCTTTTTCAATTGTTTTTGTGACCTTTGTTGAACATACACTGCACTGTAAGTGAATTTTACCCTCAGAACCGCAAGTAGCAGGTTCTCTTGAGTTTTCTATCTCAAACAATGTATCTGAATGTTTATCAATTGATCTTGGAATATACTTTTTACATTCCGTACAGTAAACATACTCTTCACCTTCTGCGGAGCAGGTCGGAGCTGTTCTTTTCGATGCGTCCTTTTTTGATTCATCGTATATATGAGCGGCAGGGTCCTTAGGAATAGTTAAAGTAATTTTTGCTTTGCAGTCGACACAAGTATTTGTTTTGTAACCGTCATTAGTGCAAGTTGCTTCAGTTATTTGCCACTCATCTTCAAAAACGTGTTCAGTTTTTTCTACAACGATGATTTCGCTGTGGCTTGCGTTGTGCTGGCATCTCTTGAGACTGATACCTGTTTCAGTGCAGGTCGCAGGTCTGAGTACAACAGCATCCATCCACTTATGCTTTTCAGGATTTATAGGCAAAACATTGGTCTGATTACTTAATTTACAAACTCTACAGTAACCTCTTTCATAACCCTCTGCGCTACAAGTTGCAGCATAACCGACAGTGTTACCTGCAAACTGGTGATCAGCATAAAAATATTTCAATTCAACATCTTTATTTTCAACGGGGCACACTCTTACCATAATACCATACTCATTATTTTCACAAGTAGCACTACTGGGCAAATCAAGTCTGATCTCCCAATCGAGATATTTATGATAATCTTCTTTCGGTACTATCACAGTTTCCACGTGTTCGCACTTTTCACAAATCTGAACACCTGTACCGTCTTTTTTGCAACTGAAATCGTTGCTGATGATATGTATATTCTCACCATAAACGTGAGCATTGGGATCTTTTTCAATTGTAATAGATATAGAGTTGTTACAACCGAGACAGCTTTTGAACATAGTACCTGTGCTGACGCAAGTTGCACTCTGTGTAACAACAGCATTTGTGTTGTCAGGACTAAAAGTATGGGGAGATTCAATTGTTCTGAACTCAGTTACACCACAGTTTGCACAAGTGTTTCTTGCTTTTCCATATCTTATGACAGTGGGGGTATGTATGGGTTCGACAATTACAATCCAATCCTCTTCGAGAAAATTATGACCGGTTTTGGGTTTAACAACCTTATATTCTTTACCGCAATCGTTACAGATACTGATTTCGTATCCGTCTTCAAGACAGGTAGGCTCTTTAGTTTCAACACCGGCACCAAAATGATGGCTGTCAGGTGAAATAGGCAAGGTTTTCTCCTCAAATACATTGCATCCCTCAATGATGCATTTGCTCTGAGCTTTACCTGTACTTTTGCAAGTTGCTTTTTGGATAACAGTAAAGTCACCAAAAATATGCTCGTGCACACTGGCAACTGAATTATCTGACTCACCGTCAAACTCAACGGCCGCAACACTTACAGTTGAAAAAGCAAGAACAAAAACAAGTAAAAGCGAGAAGATTTTCTTCGACAATTTATACTTTTTCATGCTATTAACCTCCGCTATAGAAATATTGAGAAAATTCACATATATATACACCTTAATAATAACATCAAAAGATTAAATCGTCAACCGCTGTAGTAGAATTTAATGTCTAGTTTACAAAAAACTAACCAAAATAACACAAATCCCCCTCGATTAAATCGAGGGGGAACTATTAAGTATTAACTATTAATAGTGTTCTGCACCACAAAGGCAAGTCTTGTTTATCTTGAAGAGTTTCCAGAAGAAGAGAAGGAATTTATACATAAACTTCATAAATCCACTATCCTTATGACAGATACAACCGTCTTCCTTCTCAACAACAACGTTACCGAGCTGACCCTTACAGCTATCGCAAACGTTATCATTGTTGCCGTCGACGTGACCTGTAGCAGCAATATAAGTCATTTCTTCTTCCATACCGCAAACTACACATGACTCATAGTCTTCCCAACCCATTGTTGTACAAGTAGCAGCTTTACCCTTGTTAACTGTCATACGATGTTCGCCTGTTGCTTGAATTACTTCCTCAACCTTTTCAGGACATACTGAACAGATTCTGTAGCCCTTACCGTCTCTGCCGCAAGTTGCTTCTTTTACTGTTACAAGATCACCTAATGTGTGTTTGCCCTTTGCAACAACATCATTGTAATCAGCCGCTGAAACGAT
Source organism: Acutalibacteraceae bacterium (assembly GCA_045634065.1). GTDB lineage: Bacteria > Bacillota > Clostridia > Oscillospirales > Acutalibacteraceae > UBA6857. Next base: position 2,435 of record JAZQZO010000086.1, on the reverse strand, counting down.
TACATCATCAAACTTATATGATACATTACCGTCTTCGTCTTTGATCTCTTCGATTTCAACCATTGTTACTTCGTCAAGTACGCGAGTAGCAGGACAATTATCACAAGCAAACTTGATAAAGCCGTTATCTACGCAACCTGCAGCTACCTTTTCGACAACCTTCCAAGTGTGAGCTACTGACTCAACCTTAGTCTTTTCAGCAAGACAAACACTACATACTGCCTTCATTGTAACACCTGTTGCACAGTTACCGCCGACAGGAGTGTAGTCAATTTCACCGTTTGCATCTAAGGGGAATACGTGAGCATTTGTATTTCTGGGTTCTGTCTTTGTCTTATAGACGTCGCATCTTGAACAATAGCTGAGTGTGAAGCCTTCTTCTTTACAAGTTGGAGCCTTGATTACGATATTAGCATCAGCTAATGTATCCTTAAGCTTTTCAGGTACGAAATCACTGTAAGCACTCATATCGTGACCGAGTTTTGAGTTTACATCAGCTTCAGTTATCTTTTCACCGCAAGCTGAGCAGTTCTGTGACTTTGTACCGTCTGCTGTACAAGTTGCATCGTTATTTGATGACCAACCGTCAGCTGATAATGTGTGGCCGGGCTTCTTGCCGTATTCGCCACCACAAACTGAACACTTAGCATAGTCCTTACAAGTTGCTGTGCCACCTGAACAAGCAACTAATGTTTCATCGCCGCAAACAATACACTTAATTGTATGTGAACCGTCGCCATTGGGAACTGTTGTGAATTCCGGTGTATGTGTTTCTTTTGAAACAACATCTGTCTTCCAGGTATAACCGCAATCTTCACAAGTATTGAGTGTATAGCCATCCATTGAGCAAGTGGGAGCTATAACTTCAGGTGTTGTGTCAGCACAAAGTTCACTGTCTTTGTTGCCACACTTACAAGATACTGCGTGATAGTTCTTACCGTCTGTACCTGTATAATGTGATACATTATTGCTGAATGTACATTTTTCACCACCGGTAACAGTACCGTTTTCTGCTACTGCATACTTAGTCTGTACACCGTCAATGATCATACCGCTTTCGCCACACTTGTTCAAGCAAAGGTAGCTGTGGTAATCATTTTCGCTGTCATACTTCAATGCACCGGCAAAGTTATGACCCTTAGCTTTATATGCACTGAGATCTGAAGGCATAGTTGTGTAATCACAACGCTTACAATACTTGTGAGCGGGTGTACCATCTGTTTCACAAGTCGGTTTAACATATGTTACAGTCACAATATCATGACCAAGAGCCTTGATAACTGTTGCTGACTGACCTGAGAATGCTTCCTTACCCTCTGCATCTTTGAAGTACTTATCGCACTTTTCACAGAGATAATATTCATAGTTACCTGCTGTTGTACAGGTAGCTGCTATTGCAGCCTTATGACCATCAGCGTGATCAAAGTCGTGACCTGTCTTTGAGTTTTCAAGAGTCCAGGTTTCGCCGTCTTTCTTAATACCCTCTGATGATTCGCAACCACACTTGTCAGCTCTTGAACAGATGTAGTAGTATGTTGCATCTGTTACACAGTCAGCATCTGAAGCCTTGTATTTATCAATTGCTTCAGGCTTAATCCAATCGTGACCGAGAGCCTTACCGTCTGAGAACTTAACGCCCTTACCGGCACCGTTAACTTCTTCTGATGACTTGCCGCAATCGTCATACGCACAAGATGTGTAGTACTTAGCTGCTGCTGTACAAGTAGCTTCACTTGCAAGATACTTAGCATCTACCTTGTTTTCCCACTTGTGAGCACGCTTGTTGTTTACCTGGTAAGTAAGATTTGTGTATCTATCTGTGTCTTCTTCGTTCTTTGCATTCTTGTCACAACGTGAACAGTCGTACCAATAAATGTCACCGTTTTCGCAAGTTGCTGCTTCCTTAATGTGAGCAGTATCCTTGATCTGCTGTGAATAGTCGTGACCGAGAGGATCTGTTTCATCTGCTTTCCAGGTGTATTCGCAAATTGTACACTTGTATGTTGTGTAACCTACTGCTGTACAAGTGGGAGCCTTTACTGAAACAAGAGCCTTTGAATCTTCACAGTTGAGTGTATTTGTTTCATCACATACCCAACCATCTGTGTTGCTCTGGCTACAAGAATATGTGTGAGTACCGTTATTGTTGTTTACAGGGTTAACCCAATTGTGAGTAAGAGCTGTATTGGGTTTATCAAATGTTGCTTCTTCTGTTGTGCCCTGGCTTGACTTCTTACAAGCGGGATTTGAGCAGTAGAAGTAATATTTAGCGTTCACACCACACTTAGCCTGAGCTGCAATGTAGAGGAATTCGTCCTTGCAAGTGTAGTCGTGAGGAGCTGTTTCGCCATACTTGAATGTAGCTTCATAGTCTGTGCCCTTGCTTGATTTCTTACAAACTGAGCAGTATACATAGTATTCAGCCTGAGTGATAC
>JAZQZO010000085.1:0-2629 GCA_045634065.1 Acutalibacteraceae bacterium | reverse complement strand
AAGGATCAGAAGATATTTGAAAGCGGCGTAGCTTACTTCAAATAATGTAACCGTGAAATAAAACCGCGTCCTGAAAGAAAACGCAAGCCTCGCCGAAAGTGGCGAGGCTTGTTGATTATCAAGTATTAAAAGGCAGAAAGATCGTTCCGGCAGGGCGAGAGAATAATAATGTCAGATATTTCTCTACATCAAGTCCATTAGCCTGAGCAGTTGATATTACCGAGTATAATGCAGCACTACATTCAGCACCTCTGGCTGTATTGTTGAAAAGCCAGTTCTTACGTCCTAAAGCAAATGGTCTTATTGCGTTTTCTGCACGATTATTATCGATTGGCACACTGCCGTCTTCTAAAAATGTATAAAGATACTGCCTTTCATTAAGTGCATATCTGATTGCATCCATAAGTTTACTCTTGCCGCTGACCTGAATTTCATCAAGCCATGAGAAAAAGGCCTCCAGTATAGGTTTAACCTTTACAAGACGCTGTTTGTATCTTTCTTCTGCTGAAAAATCTTTCATAAGATTTTCTTCATGATAAATCTGATTGCAGAAGTCTATTGCTTTCGCTGCTATCGATGTGCTGTATAAGGCTTTGTCTTTTGGCAGTGCATCAACGAAATGCCTTCTCGTGTGTGTCCAGCATCCACAGCGTTTCACACCCATAACCGCATTGTATCCGTCATAACCGTCACAAATCAGATAGCCATTATAGCCTTTAAGGAATTTGGCAGCATGCTCTCCTTTCCTTGTGGGATGATAATCAAAGATTATTATGTTCTTATCGTTAATCTTACCATTACAATAAACCCACATTCTTGATTCGGTAGTTGCCTTTCTGCCCTCTTCATGTAATACCTGAATGCGTGTTTCATCAGCGTGGATGACCTCTCCCTCTATCAGCATTCTGTGCATTTCCTGCACGATAGGCATACACCATTTTTCTGCAGCAATGCTCAACCAATTTGACATTGTTGCTTTAAGCAGAGGGATACCCTTTGATTTGAAATCTTTCTCCTGACGATGCAGTGGTACTGCTTTTGCAATCTTTTCATATATGATATGTGCCAGTATTTCAGAAGAACAAAAGCTGTGAGGAATTATCGGCTTGGGATAGTCTGAAAATCTGATGTGACAGGGTTCGGTACTTTTCTCAGGATTCATACCGCATTCTTTGCACTTGTATTTCTTGGCAATATGACGGCGTACATAGAACTTTCCGGGTATGTAAACCAATTCGTCGTATACCTTTTCTTCACCTATTTCTTCCATTTCAGAGCCGCATTTTTCGCATATTGGCCCATTTTCGCCATGTCTGATCTCATCAACCGGCAGATTGCTCATCCATTCATCATGAGTACGCTTTTTCTTTCTCTGATGTGCAGGGACTGCTATAGTCTCAATAGGTGCAGAAACAGCCTGTTCTTCTTTCGGAAACATTGAAAGCTGTGTACCTTCATTGGTATCAAAGATAACAGAGGTCTGTTCTGTCTTTCTTCCGAACACCTGTTTCTTCAACCATTCATACTGTTCCTGCACAAGAGCAAGCTGTTCTTTTAATATTGCATTTTCATTTTGAAGTGCAGAATGATCTGCAACTAATTTTTGAATATCACGCTCAGACACACTGCACACCGACCTTCGTTTTATGATACTATTATTATACCATAAAATCACAGAAAAAGCAAGTAAAATAGCCATTTTTCATCAATATATCACACTTGGTTTTCCGTCTTTTATTGCTTTAGGTTGTTCAATTTTCAGACCTTCCAAAAGCCATCTTGTTTGTTGTGCGGTAAGCAGTTTTGCTTCTGTTTCATTACGTGGCCATTGAAATTTTCCATTGTCAAGACGTTTATACAAAAGCAGAAATCCGTCACCTTCCCAGAGAAGTCCTTTAATGCGGTCACATCGTCTGCCACAGAACAAGAACAGTGCTTTATTGAATGGATCGAGCTTCAGTTGTGCTTGCACTATCATTGCAAGTCCGTCTATAGAGCGTCTCAAGTCGGTATATCCGGTAACCATATATACCTGTACTCCATTTGTCAGTTCTTTCAGCATAATTCACGAATAAGATTAATCAGTATTTCTGATGATGTATCAGTTGGAAGTGTTATCTGTAAGCCATTCTTTTCAATACGTATTTCTGAACTTTGCTGCTGTATTGGCATCGGTACAATTGCTGGTGCTGATTCAATACAATTTTCACGAACTTTTCGCAGACGATAATAATATGTTTTGGGATTAATTCCGTTTTCTGCACACCATTTCTGCACTGACATTCCGCTTGACTGCTGTGCCGCTACCAGTTCTGACCAATACTTCAGACGAATATCCTCTTTTACCGTTTTTATCGCTGTCGTTAACTTTTCCATTTTCTTTTCCTCCGTCTCTGATTTACTTCAGCTTACTCCATAGACTGTTTTAGATATTCTAATTTGGTCCAGAGTGCTGCTTACATTTTATTATACACGGATGTTAGTGTTTTTCATAGACGGGGTATTATTTTACGCTTACGATTGTTTTATACAATAATCTGAATACTTGAGAGAAACCGCTTACTGCAGGGTATCTCTTTTTTATATTATACAACTGAATTGAAAAAAAGTCAAGCAGGGTTTTTGAATG
>JAZQZO010000084.1:0-2022 GCA_045634065.1 Acutalibacteraceae bacterium | reverse complement strand
TTTGCCATATACGGCATAATGATTGTATTCTGATAAGGTTTATATGTATCACCGGGAGAGAGCCTCTGTAAATCACCTGTTCTCCAATAAAGGAAGGTATATCCATCCAATTGAGGAATGAGTTCGGGTATTGTTATGCTTTCTCCTTTCTTAACATGAGTTTTACCGGGGATACCTGTTATACCCTCATACTGTGAAGAGTAGGTAACTGCATAGAGATTATTCAAGCTTTGAATTTCAAGGTCAACAGTTACTTTGGCTTCATTGAAGAATCTGTCTTTTACAGTACAAGTATAGGTAAATTTATCACCGACATTATATTTACCTTCTTCGATATAAATCTGTACTGTTTCATCATCTTCAGTGCCTTCAACAATTACAGGAGCATTGCTCCATTTGGTCCATTTATATTTTAGACCAAATCCCTCTGCCTTAACAGGTATACTTACTGTTGTGCCACTTAATCCATAATATGTATCGTATTCAGAGCCAGCTGAGAACAATTCATTACCATTGATGCAAAGTATACAATAGTAATCGTCAAGAACGTCAATGTATCCGTCCTCACACCAGTCCATTACGGATTCTTCATAGCTACCATCAAGCTTGTTATTATCAGAAAGGCTCTTATTTATGGTTTGCTGATAGTCCTGAACATCAAGAACATCATCAAGGTTTGCATCACCCCAACGAAGTATTTCAGCATTGAGCGTAAACTCATCATCACCATCTAATGTGAATTCATATATTCTTTGTTTATAACCGTTTTTCTGAATTTCAATTTCAAATGTACCGACAGGAATATAAAATGCATAGGTATGATTACCAAGAACAGCTGTTGTTGAGGTTTCATAAACATACTCACCATTCTGTGTAACTCTGATTGTTGCATCATCTATTGTATTACCGTAAGCAAACACCTTGGCCTGAACTCTTCGAGTAAGGTTTAATTTATGTGTATGAGTATATTCCTTAAACACATCTCCCTTATCATCTTTGATTATGATTTTCTGTACAATCTCGTGTTCACCGTAGATAGTCGGGTCATAGATTTTACCTACTACACCTGTACCAACAATTTCGCCATCCATATAGTCTGTTACAGAGGTTTCCATTGTATAGCCTGCATCAATCATCTCCTGAGGAAGATCGTGAGCAAAGAATACAACTGCACCATAAGACATATATCCGTGATCGCTTATGCCCGTTTTAATATCCTCTACCGAAGATAATGGTGAGATATCCCTAAAGCCCATATCAGCAACATATACTGTAATTGTTCTCGTTGCAGTTTCACCATATTTGTCTGTAAAAGTGCATTTATACTGATATGCACCCTCATCCTCAGGCTTTGAAGTAATTATGATGCTCTTTGTTGTTCCTCCTGTAAATTCAGGTGCATTTGCAGTAATTGCTTCCCATAAGTATTGAACATCAGAACCAAAGGCACTTACATTAATCTGAAGTGAATCACCTTTTTGCATAAAATATGTATCTTTATTAACCAAAGGATACAGCTTCGCTCTGGCTACAAAGTTCTTTTCATATATTATTCCGCGGTTATCAGTTCTTGTTATAAATTTTGCAGGTTCACCGTTGATATAAACACCGCTTTCGGGAGCAACCAATCTTTCATAGCCGTACTCAGGAGCAATTACCATCTGATAAACATACTCTTGATTTGCTACGAAGGATTCATTCTTTTCCATCTCGGTTCTTACGCCGTCTTCAAGAATAAACCATTTGTCAGTGAGGATTTCCATACCCTCGGTCTGCATATGTCCGGGCAGATCTGAATCGTTCCAGTCGTCCGGAATCAGCACTGTAACATTAACCTCATCAACAAGAATTTCTGCTACTTTAGCGTATGCAGAATGAGTAAATGTTGTAGGTTTACCAGATGCCCAATAATCTATCTGTAATTCGAAACCGAATTCTTGATTTATATAACCTGCAACATCAGTAGTTTCAGTAACAGTATAGGTGTTATCGCCGTTATCTATGATATTTATAGCGCCTTCG
>JAZQZO010000083.1:0-1552 GCA_045634065.1 Acutalibacteraceae bacterium | reverse complement strand
CAGCTTGGCGGCGACCATAAGACAACACAGCTTATTCTCAAGGGTCTCATCAACCACCCAAATGCAGGTGGTGTGCTTGTGCTCGGTCTTGGCTGTGAAAACAACCGCATAGGCGAAATGAAAGAAGTTCTCGGCACCTGGGACGATGAAAGAATCAAGTTTCTTAATGCTCAGGACTGCGAAGATGAAATTGCTGAGGGCGTTAGGATTATCGAAGAATTAAAGGCTGCAGCTTCAAAGGATAAAAGAGAAAAAGTCAGCGCATCGAGACTTAAAATCGGTCTTAAATGCGGTGGTTCCGACGGATATTCGGGTATCACTGCCAACTCTGTTGTAGGTCTTGTGACAGATAAACTCTGTGCTATGGGCGCATCCTGTGTCCTTACAGAAGTTCCCGAAATGTTCGGTGCTGAGTTGGTACTTTTTGAAAGATGTGTAAGCAAAGAGGTTTTCGATAAGGGTGTGTCACTCATCAACAACTTTAAGGAATATTTCAGAAGTCACGGTGAGCCCGTATCGGAAAACCCTTCACCCGGAAACAAAGAGGGCGGTATCACAACCCTTGAAGAGAAATCTCTCGGCTGTGTGCAGAAGGGCGGCAAAGCTCCCGTTGTCGATGTTCTCGATTATGGGGACACTGTCCGCAAGGCTGGTCTGAGCCTTTTAAACGGTCCGGGCAACGACATAGTCTCTATCACTAACTTGTCGGCTGCAGGCTGTCATATGGTGCTTTTCACCACAGGCAGAGGCACACCTCTCGGTGGCGCAGTGCCAACCGTTAAGATAGCTTCAAACAATAGCATTGCAGCTAAGAAGCCCCATTGGATTGACTTCTCATCATACGGCTTTGAGAAAGATAAAATTGCCGATGATTTGCTGAAACTTATAAAAGAAACCGCAAACGGCAGGCAGACCAATAATGAAAAATGCGGTTCAAGAGAAATAGCAATCTTCAAGGACGGTGTAACCTTATGATTATTGATGCACACGCTCATTTATGGAAAAAACAAAACGGCATTGTGGCAGGCAAGCCTGTTTATGATGTAGGTGGCGGCAAAAGCAACTTCGGCGGTGAAATCAAGCAGATGATGCCGCCCTATATGACCGACGGTGAAAATAATGTTGAGCGAATTATCGCCAATATGGATTATGCAGGAGTTTCTGGTGCCGTTATCACTCAGGAATATATCGACGGCAATCAGGACAGTTATCTTCTTGAAGCTAAGGCAAAGTACCCCGAGAGAATAAAAATCTGCGCTCTTTATGAAGAAAAGGAAATGGGAGATATATCAGCTTTTGACGGCATTAAAATCTGTGCAGGCAGACTAGCTGACAAGAATCTCCTCAATCACCTTTATCCTTTTGAACTGGCAGATAAACACGGCAAATTTATCTCCATAGACCTTGCTGACGGCGACGAGCAGTGCGAGATGATGGAAAAGATTATCGCTAAATTTCCAAAACTCAGAATTGCGGTTGGTCACTTCGCTATGGTGACTCGTGAGGGTTGGCCCCAGCAGATTAAACTTGCAAAACACGAGAATGTTTTTAT
>JAZQZO010000082.1:0-8484 GCA_045634065.1 Acutalibacteraceae bacterium | reverse complement strand
CTTTGCCTGGACTGATGATTTTGAGTGTTACAAGGCGATTGATATTAATGAAAAAGTAAGCGATATAACACCATTCCATAAAGCAATATTTATGCGTATTATTGACCTTTTCAGAGGTTTCTTTGAGAATATTATCAGCTTTTTCAAGAAATGAATTTACCAGAGGTGATTTATTATGAAAAGATTTAAACAAACACTTAGTCTCATTTTTGCGGTAATAATGCTCTTAACAGCTGTGCCTGTGCAAAGCTTTGCAGTATTTGACTTTTTCTACATTACGATAGATGAACTTGAATATGCAGGTGAAGTATCACCCATATCTTATAAGTCAGTTATCAGCAAAAAAACAACTGAAGATGATGAGTATGCTTTCTTTTATGATAATCCGAACTACGATATTACTTTATCAGACGGCAAAGCCTTTGAAAATAAATGGGGCATAGTTAACTATAAGAGTATCCGTAGCATCAGCTTTATTGAAAGAATAAATATTGACGATTGCATAAAAGCTTATGAGCAGGGCAAGAAAACCGTTAATGTTGAAGTAGAAGCTTTTATTCAATATGCTAATAATAAGTATAATGCACAGACCTTTACTCTCGAAAGATCTTTGGTCAAGGAAATCGTCAAGAATATAACTTTTGTTGATACTTTGCCAGAAATCAAAGAGGATGATTACAATATAAATTTCAATTTTGTCGGTAAGAAATTTGAAATTGAATATGCAGACGGCACAAAGAAAGTTGCCGCTGTTGAGGAGACAGATGTTGACTTTTTACTAGACGGTGAAAGCATATCAATCTGTAACCGTGACAGCTACTATTATGATGATGTAACCGGTGAAAAGATTTTCTATACAGGTATAACAGTTGAGTTTATGGATGAGAAAATAATCATTGATAAGCAGGAGCATATTTGCAATTACAGCTCAATTGAAATTACAGATTACAGTTTTAATAATGAGGGTAAACTTGCATCTGTTACTTACTGTTTAACACATAAAGACGGCAATGTAATTGAGAAAACCAAAACTTTTGATGAAGGTATAAAAGCTGATACATTTGATGGTATAATTATTGATACTATTGACGGATACGACGTAAAAGTAAGAGTTTATATATCTCCGGCTGCCTTCAGACAAAACTCATATTGCTTTGTAAAAATCATCTGTGGTCTTGATGGTTGGAATCTGATAAACAGTGAATGCATTTATGATTTTACTGAAATCTGCGACTGCCGTTGCCGTAAGAGTGGTATAATTTACTTTTTTAACCAGATTGTTTTCAAACTTCAGGAAATCTTTGGCAGAGAAACCGAGTGTCAGTGCGGTACAACTCACACAGCAGTTTCATAATTTAGTTTATAAGTTTTAACCGAGATCTCTCATAGGTCTCGGTTTTTATATATCAAAGAATCGTTTAATCTTGACAAAATTATAATATTGCATAAAACTTCTCTCGTGTTCCCAATGCTTAATATTGCTCTTTGGTGTACCAAATAAATCAGCAAGCTGATCTTGAGTTAATCCTAAAGATTTTCTTAATGCTTTAATTTGCCTGCCTTGTCCTTTATACATAAACATCATATAATCATCAAGTAAACAAGTGATATCAATTCTATAGATGTCAGCTATCTTTTGTAGATAGTCAATATTATATAGCTTTTGCTCGATGTTTTCATAGTGGACATATGTGCTTCTATGAATACCGGTCATATCTGCGATCTCTTTTTGCAGATAACCATTTGTAAGCCTGTACCATCTGAGTTTATCTGCAGTGCATGTCAACATATCAGGGCTAGGGTAGTGTTTAAGAAATTCATTTTGGTTAATCTTGTCATAACTAATACTAAAGGTTATAACTGGTACAAAATGATGAAGTTTACCGTTAAAAACAGACTCAAATCTTAAGGTGATATCGTGACCATATTTGTGCGCCTCAGTGATAGGATAGCATTTTCAACGCATCTTGCGGCGTAGGTAGCAAGCCTAATGCCTTTGTCAACATCAAAGCTGTCGATTGCCTTGATGAGACCAATAGTGCCGATAGATATCAGATCTTCCTGCTCGTCATAGTTTGAGTAGTACTTTTTGATAATGTGAGAGACGAGTCTCAGGTTGTGTTCTATCAGCTCTGTACGGGCTTCACTGTCACCCTGATGCTTCATTTTTTGCAGTAGCTCAAGTTCCCGCTTGGCTGAGAGAGGTTTGGGGAATGAGGTGAGATTTTTCAAGTGTAAGGCGAAGAAGGTCAGGTTCTGGAGGATTAGTTGGATGAGGTGGTACATTATATCACTCCTAAGCTATAATGGTGGATAGTAATGTATATTGCGTGTTGTCTTGAAAATTGATAATAAAGTATACAATTGTCAATTTTTTCTTTTATATTTACCGTTTTGTATTGATATTTGCGGAGGTTTGTGATAGAATAATTTTGCGACGTAAAATTGAATATATGCATATTTCTGAGGAAGTACTTGGTAAAAGTGTATTCCTTTATTTTTGACATACTCAGAAATGTAGATATTCAATAATTTTGCGTCGCGGCAAAGGAATGCGTTTTTCGGTGCGTTTCGTTTGCCGGGACGCGCTTTTTATTTTCCTCTGCTTAAAGGCAGGGGCAGTTCGTCTATTATTATTTTTGTGCGTTACGGCTTGCGGAAAGCGAAAATTTGCTTTCCCTGGGCAGTAGCGCACTTTTTTTATAAAAAGTATATTCTTCTGCCGAAATTCATTATATTTCATAGGAGGAAAATTATGAAAAAGTCAATTAGAAAAATATTTGCTTTGGTCCTGACATTTGTAATAATATTTTCAATTTCAGTAGTACCGGTAAGTGCAAAAAACATCTATGAAGAAAACAATTTTATGGGTCTTATAGAGGTTTACGATTACGGCAATGAAGAGAATAAAAACTTCTTTGAAAAAATTAAGGATACCTTCCATTGGTACATTGCAAGAATGTTTATTTATTTTGAAGCTGATTGCCCAATTTGCGGTGAGCACTTCTTACCACCGGAAATTTCTGCAACTGTAGATTATTACAACAACGCAATCAACTCTCTCAAGGCTTATGAAGGTGTTGTCACAATTAAAAAAGTATCTACAACTAATGTTGCCGTTATGGATCTTCCTTCTACAGTGGCAAGCTTAGTGAATGAAGTATGCAATAAATTTACAGGTACAATAGAAAACACCTACACTTTCACTTCAGGTAAAACCGTAGACGGTGTAGCAATCACAGATGTTGTTGAACCCCTTGGCAGAAATGCTACACTTACTGAAAAGGGTATCTACGGCTCACATGCAAAAATTAATGCCGAGGCAAATATCCCTCGCAGCTTAAGAATTCAGCTCGAAAGCGAAACAGAGAGTTTTGACGGCACTTCTACCGTAAAAGCCGTACATAATGCAAGTGTTATCAAAACTATAAACTTTGCCACTCTTGATTTAGGCGATATGAAAATCACATCAGCAGATACCACTTATCCTGGTACTCAGATCTACGCTCAATTCGATGACCTTGGCAGAATCACAAGTCTCAGCTTAGAAAGACCTTACGAGTCACGCGCTACAGCTAAGGCAGCTTCCGTATCCATGACTTTAAACTTTAAGGTAGACATGAGCGAGGAATACACCATTACTTATGTATCATAAGCAGTAATGCTTGATAGTAAAAAATCTATTTAAAAGGAGAATCTACTATGAAAAACAGGAAACTTACCATGGTTGCAAGCATTATTCTTGTAATCTCAATGCTTTTCGGTACTATGACAGTTGCAGCAACAGATGCAGAAATTACCGCAACCACAACCGAGGTAACAACTACTGCACCTGCAGATGAAACCACAACAGAGCCCACAACTCAGGCTCCCACTGAGGAAACAACCGAGGCTCCCACAACCGAGCCTACAACTGAAGCTCCCACCGACGAAACAACCACAACTGCTGACAGCTACTATGACGACAGCGAATATGAGTCAGAGGAAGAAAAAGAAGCTTATGACGAAGGTTATTGGGACGGTTACAGCGACGGCTGGGATGATGCAAAGGACGAATACGAAGGCGAAGACTACGACAGTGGCTATGATGATGGCTGGGATGATGGTTATGATTCCGGTGAATGGGATGGCTATTATGATGGTTATGATGACGGCTATTATGAAGGATACTACGATGCCGTTCAGGATATGGAAAACAAAGATGTTGTAACAATCTTTGACAGATGGGATGCATTTATTGAAGACCTCAGAGAAAGAGTCGAATATTTCCTTTATGAGATCAGAGACTTCTTCGAGAGAATCTTCAAACTCGGCGACTATGCTCCCACTACACCTCTTGACCCTGATGCCGATTTCATTCCCGACGGCACTCAGGCAACACTTGAGGGTGACGAAGATGCACAGGCACTCTGCGACGAATTTAACAGTCTCATCAATGACTTCATATATGAAGTGCCTGCAGATGTTGCAATAACAAAAAATGTGAATGTGGGCATTACTGTCGCTGATGTTCCCTCGTTTGTGGAAGGCATTGTCAACGGCCTTGTTGAGAATTTCCTCATTGACGAATCCGAAACAAACTATTACGAAGCAGGCGAATATGCATACGGCGTACAGCCGACAGAGCTTTATCCCGCAGGCCTTACGGAAGCGAGCAAAACAGTCAACGCTGATGGTACAACAGACTACAAGTTTGTAGTAATCGAAGAGGCCGCTTACTATGACGGATATGAAACTGCCGGTGTAATGAATATTGACGGTGAATTCTATTACGGTGTATATCTTCAGCACGACTATGTTGCCGACACTCTTTACATAGAGGTTGCTGACCTTGACCCCATAACAATCAGCTCGGCTAAAATTGTTTATCCCGGTGCAACAATCACTGCGAAAACAGATGCCGAGGGCAGACTTATAGCTTATGATGTTGATATGCCTGTAAGAGGCAAAGGCACAGCAAAGGTAGCAGGCATCAATTTAACTGCAACCCTTGAAGGCTACAGAAACGAAGGCTTTGTGATGGACTACGACGCCTGATTAATCAGTACTGACTCGAAAGAGTTAAAATAAAAAAACTATATTATAAAAGGAGAAAAAACAATGAAAAAAATTATCTGTTTACTTTTATCGATTCTTATGGTGGTATCGATTGTACCGATGTTTGCGAGTGCAGCAACTGAACCTCAGTATATGTTTGGTTATGTATTGAGCGATCTCGGCAAAACTCATGGCGGATCTCAGGATTATAACGCTGTAATAACAGGTCGTCATGCACTCTGCGTCGATGCTGATATATCAATTCCTGAAACTTTGCCTATATTTGGTATTGATTATCCTGTTTATTATATTCAAGACGGAGCTTTCAGAACTGATGTTTTAATTAAAACTCTTAGATTAGGCAAAGTTTTACACATCGGTGATCAGGCATTTAAAAACTCAACTCTTGAAAATGTACCAACGATAAAGTCCTCCGTTAAAATAATAGGCAAGCAAGCTTTTAAGAATACAAAAATTGATGAAATTTCGCTGATTTCTTCTAGTGATATTGAAGTGTGTTCAGAAGCTTTTGCTGATTGTGATAATCTTACTACTATTTATTTGAGCAACAGAATCAAATCTATCGCATCTGATGCTTTTAAGGGTTCGGATAACATTAAGAAAATTATATTTACCGGTAATGCAGCCGAATGGGCAGCATTAAATCTTAACTTTGAGAATGTTGAGATTACTTACAATAAATGTACCTCGTATTTTGGTCATAGTTTCAAGAAATATTCAACAGAGAAATATGCTACTTGTTCAACTAAAGGCATAGTTATAAATCAATGTGAAAATTGCTATTATAGAACAAAGGTTGAAACAGCTTATGATAAGAATAATCATAACGGTAATATTATTTACACTACAATAAAAGCAGCTACCTGCACTGAAACAGGTATTGGTTACCGTGCTTGTAAATGTGGTTATACTCCCGGAGAGTATGTTATCTCTGCTCTTGGTCATGATGTTGGTTCCAGTGGTACTCGCACATATGCAACCTGTACTACTGATGGAGTTCGTATTGGTACTTGTATAAGATGTAAAAATGAAATCAACGAAGTGGTTGAAAAGGCTTACGGACACAAGTTCTATTCTTATTCTTCAAAATGTCAAAACTATGGTTGTGATTTCGTATGTACAGACCATCCCGGCAATGACGACAATCTCGATGGTAAGTGTGATTTATGTGGTGACCACTATGCAAAGAACTGCACACACCTTTGCCACAAGGGTGGTTTCTGGTACGCAATTTGCCTTTTCTTCTGGAAACTCTTTAAGATGAACAAAACCTGTGAATGTGGAATGCGTCACTATAAGTAATCTATATAAACAATACCTCGCCGGGAAATCACCTCGGCGGGGTAAATCGTTTAACTAGTTAAAAATTAGATATATGATTATCTTTTTATGCTCTTTTTTGAATAGGCTTAAAGGAGATGTTTTATGATGAAAAAATTCAAACAAATATTCAGTCTTATCCTCGCAATACTTATGCTTATTACTGCAGTACCTATGCAGAGCTTTGCTGTATTCGACTTTTTCTATCCTACAGTAGATAAGATAGAATATGCAAAAGATGTTAAACCTTTATCTTATAAAGAAATTATTGCTCAGAGCAAAGAGTCTGATGACGGTTATGTGTATAATTTCTTTGATACCGGCTACAATGTTTATTTTTCAGACGGTAAAAAGTTTGAAAATGTGAACTATAGCATCATTGGACATAAAGGCGTTGAAGCTATTGTATTAACTGAAGTTATTAATGTTGCTGAGTGTACAGAGGCTATTAACCAAGGCAAAACAACAGTTAATGTCGATGTTAATGTCAGTGTGGTTTATCGTGGTCGCCCGACAGTTTATAAAACTTTTACTCTTGAGAAACCTATCGTCAAAGAGTTTGTGAAGAATATAACTTTTGTTGATACATTGCCTGAAATAAAAGAAGACGATTATAATATCAATTTTAATTTTGTTGGCAAGAAATTTGAAATTGAATATGCTGACGGTACAAAAAAGGTTGCTGCTGTCGAGGAAACGGAGTTTGACTTTTTACTTGATGGTGAAAGCATATCAATCTATAACCGTGACAGCTACTATTATGATGATGTAACCGGTGAAAAGGTCTATTATACGGGTATCACTGTCGAGTTTATTGATGCGACAACTATCATTAATAAGCAGGTGCATATTTGTAACTACAGCTCAATTGAAATTACAGATTACAGTTTTAATAATGAGGGTAAACTTGCGTCGATTACTTACCGTTTAACGCATAAAGACGGCAATGTAATTGAGAAAACCAAAACTTTTGATGAAGGTATAAAAGCTGATATATTCGATGGTATAATTATTGATACCATTGACGGATACGATGTAAAAGTAAGAGTTCATATATCTCCGGCTGTCTTCAGACAAAACTCATATTGCTTTGTCGAAATCATCTATGGTCTTGATGGTTGGAATCTGATAAACAGTGAATGCATTTATGATTTTACTGAAATCTGCGACTGCCGTTGCCATAGAAGCGGTATAATTTACATCTTTAACCAGATTGTTTTCAAGTTTCAGGAAATCTTTGGCAAGGAAACTGAGTGTAAATGCGGTACAGCTCACTCAGCAGTTTCATAATTTTAACTACAAAACAATCGAGACTTTGTATTAAGTCTCGATTATTTTGTATGGTACATTACTTTTATATAATTCTCATACAACATCACACATCTTTCTCGTTCCCACTGCTTAAAACTTATATAATGTACACCAACCATATCCGCAAATTGCCGTTGAGTCATACCTAACTCTTTACGCATCGCTTTAAGTTGCTTGCCTTGACCACGATATAAGAATAGCATATAATCATCTAATAAAAATTCGATATCAACCTGATACAAATCAGCAAGAAGTTGTAACTTGTTAAGCTCGTAAAACTTGCGTGCAGGATTTTCGTAATAGATATAAGTGCTACGATATATGTCAATAATTTCAGCAATTTCTGCTTGCAGGTATCCATTCTCTAATCTATACCATCTGAGTTTATCTGCAGTGGTATTAAGTAAGTCGGGAGTAGGGTAGTGCTGTAAAAATTCACTCTCAAAAAGAGATTCACAATTAAATCTAAAGCTCACAACCGGTACATAATGTTCCGGTTTAGTTTTTGTGTTGAGTACAAAATCAACGGAGATATCAATATCACCAATCTGCGCCTCAGTGATAGTATTGAATTTTCGATGCACCTTGCGGCGTAAGTAGCGAGCCTTGCTCCTTTGTCAACATCGAAGCTGTCGATAGCCTTGATGAGACCAATAGTGCCGATAGATATCAGATCTTCCTGCTCGTCATAGTTTCAGTAGTACTTTTTGATAATGTGAGAGACGAGTCTCAGGTTGTGTTCTATCAGCTCCGTACGGGCTTCGCTGACGCCCTGGTGCTTCATTTTTTGCAGTA
>JAZQZO010000081.1:0-3126 GCA_045634065.1 Acutalibacteraceae bacterium | reverse complement strand
TCTCTTGAAGAATATCCGAAGTTGGGAAGATCAACGAGTACACAAGTATAACCTTCGGCTACAAGCTTTTCAGCCATATTATGCCAACAGTATGTTGTGTGGGCAAAGCCGTGAAGGAAAATTATCTGACCTTTCTGTTCTTCAGCTTTCCACTCTCTGTAATGGACAGAATAACCTTTGTAATCGAAAAACTGACTATCATCATAAGGTGTTTCTGCTGAAGCAAAAGCAGTAACTGCCATAGATAAAATTAGTATTACGGATAAAATAACAGATATAATTTTTTTCATATTAAACACTCCTTTTTATTTTATTTTAGCATATTGATAGGTTTCATTGATGTATAATTTGTAAATGGCTGAGTTGATTATATAACTTTTAGTTTTCAATATGTTGTATAAAATGTATTACCTATTTATTTTTTAGTGAAAATATGATAAAATTACATAAAACAATTTAATTTGCGAGGCAATATATGAAAACAAAACGAAACATATTTGATAAGCTGAACACCTTATTATTTGGAAAGGATCTTCGTGTAACAACAGGGGAGCCTTGTACCGAGGTGCGAGAGGGCGACTATTCATCCTATTACCCCTTGGAAAAATATATCGATTTTACACAACAAGCACCTGATAATTGTTACGATATCAGAGATTATGGTGCTGATATAAATGCAACTGATGAAGCCAATGCGAAAGCCATTCAGCAGGCTATAGACAAATGCCATAAAGACGGTGGCGGTACTGTTTTAATCAGTGGCGGTATGTATATAACTACAACAATTTTTCTTCGCAGTAATGTGACATTATTCATCGATAAAGATAGCTCGCTTTCGGCTAACACAAGTGGTAAAGGATACAAACATAACGCTCTGATTTATGCCTTTGACTGTGATAATATTTCCATAACCGGTGGTGGCAAGCTTATTGGCAATGGTACTCTTTTTGGTCTTAAGCCCGTCAGTGAAAATATGTTTACTCCTTCACCTGTAATCGATGTTATTAAGATGCGTCAGGATTATCGTGCTCAGATTCGCTTTGCTCACAAGTCAAAATATGGCTCGATTCTTCTTACTGAAAAATGCAGAAATATTAAGATACACAACATCATTTTTGAAGACTCGCCTTGGTGGACATATAAAATGCTCGTGTGTGATGGTGTGAAAATCACTGATACTGTTATATGGAATAACCGAAATGTTGCAAACTCTGATGGATTTGATATTGCAGGAAGTTGTAATGTAGAAATTGACCACTGCTTTGTGTCAACGGCCGATGACGGCATTGTACTCAAAAATGCTATCTGGTGTGGCTGTGAGAAAGAAATGCACGGTATCACTGTGAGAAACTGCGAGGTTATCTCAAGAACAAACTGCTTCAAAATCGGCACAGAAACAACCTATGATGTTTATGATGTTACTGTCGAGGATTGCACCTTCCTGATGACAGACCTTTATCCCGGTGCTGTTTCGGGGGTATCAATCGAGGCTTGTGATGGAGCTAAAGTCCACGATGTAAAGGTTAAAAATATCACAATGGACAGATGTACCTGTCCGCTGTTTATCCGTTTAGGTAACCGCAACCGAGCTGCAGAGGTTACTTCTGCAACTGCAAACAAAACAGAAATCGTCAAAGAGGCGGGTGATGAAAAGCCCGTAGGCAAAAACATTTTTGACGGCAAGAGCGAAATGTATAATATAACAGTTGAAGATATAAAGGCTACAAATGTAGAGCTTCCTGTAATCGTTGCAGGTTACAAACAAAAGCTTAAGACAAAGTATTGTACTGATGTAACTCTCAAAAACTTCGATATAACTTATCGTGATGCCATAGAGATTAAAGATAACCGACTTTTTATCCCCGAATATACAAAGGTTTATCCTGAGTGCTGGAGATTCAGAAATCTTCCCGCTTATGGCATATGGGCAAGACACTGCCGAAATCTCAAAATTGAAAACTTCGCTTGCAGGGGTATAAAGGATGGTCACAGAAAAGAAAAAATCTTTATTGATTGCAAATAAGTAAGATGATTATCTTGTTAAAAAACAAAGTACCTGCCGTTCTGGTAGGTACTTTTACTATATTCACCATCTTCTGTCTTTCACATTGGGACAGTTATTCTTTTTAAACGCTGCTCTGAATTCCACATAGCAACCGCATTTCATACATACACCTGATATGAGATTGTCGCAACTTTTGCACTCGCTGAGCCTCTTTTCGTAAAGCTCATCGGGTGCCCTTTCTTTTTCGGAGAGCTTGTCAATTCGCTCCTTTATGCTTTTGAGTGTATCCTCTTCTGCTGCCTCGTGAAGCAGACATCTTTTACATTCTGCCATATTATTTAATCACGAACTTTGCAACTGAGCAGGGAGGGATTGTAGTTTTGAATCCATCTGCGAGGATTTCGTAATCGCTGAAAGCTTTTGTGTAGGCTACATTCTTGTTCTCAAAGCTGTTGTAGTCGTGGATGTCGCCTGTGAGAATTTCTGCTGAAAGATCTTTGAGATTAAAGTCTGCTATCTGACAGTGAATGTCTGCACTCTCATCAGCAGATGTGTTGACTACAGTTGCAATAATAGTACCGTCTTCTTTAACTGAAGCACTTTCTATAAGTTTAGGCAGGGTACCCTTGTCGGCAAGGTTGGGAGTAGTGATATATGAGCCGAGGAGTGTGTTTTCCTGATGGTCCTTATACATTTTGAAAATGTGATATGTGGGAGTAAGAAGCATATCCTCGCCGTCGGTAAGAGCCACAGCCTGAAGCACGTTTATAGTCTGAGCAATGTTTGCCATTTTGATTCTGTCAGAGTGCTTGTTGAAAATATTAAGGGTAAGACCTGCAACAATAGCATCTCTCATAGTGTTCTGCTGATAAAGGAAGCCAGGGTTTGTGCCCTCTTCAACATCGTACCAGGTACCCCACTCGTCAACTATCATACCAACCCTCTTGTCGGGGTCATAGCGATTCATAATATCCCCGTGTCGGCGTACAAGCTCTTCCATTTTGTAAGCTTTTTCGATAGTGGTATAGTACTCATCTTTGGTGAAGGTGAGGGCTTTACCTTTATTTCCCCAATCACCGGGGAGAGTGTAATAATGGAGAGATAAACCATTCATACGACCT
>JAZQZO010000080.1:0-16510 GCA_045634065.1 Acutalibacteraceae bacterium | reverse complement strand
AACTTGACAGTACCACCGAGCGCGATAATCTCTTCGCGCATACTCTTGACTACGGCAGCGAGCTTATCGGTACCGATATGAGGTTTGCCTGAGTAGAGAATTTCTTCAGGTGCACCGTGGTCTGCAAACTCAAGAAACACCTTTCTGCAAAGAGGACTCTTTATACCTGTTGTCAGCTTACCGTCGGAGAATGTGCCTGCGCCACCCTCACCAAACTGAACGTTCGAGGTTTCATCGAGGATTCTGTTTAAGAAGAAATTGTTGACATCTTTAGTTCTCGCATCAACATCTCTTCCGCGTTCTAAAACTAAAGGCTTGAGACCTGCCCTTGCAAGAGTCAGTGCCGCAAATAAACCTGCAGGGCCGAGACCTACCACCACGGGAGTGTACTTTGATGTGCGCTTATTTTCGGGCATCTCATAGCTGAAAGGCTTGACATAGATTACCTTATTTGAATTACAGCGTTTGATAATCTTTTCTTCGTCACCGTGAACCTCAACGTCAACACTATAGACGAAAAAAACATCTTCTTTCTTTCTGCTGTCAACGCTCTGACGGGCAATAGTGATAGATTTTATCTGCTCATCGTCAATTCTGAGTATCTTCTTGCAGGCCTTGAGCAAATCCTCTTTGGTATTGTCGAGACTCTGCTTAACTTCGTTAATTCTTATCATTATATATATCTCCCAATTTTCACTTTATAAGGCTCTCGCCCACAGCAAGTCCGCTTGCAAATGCCCACAGCAGATTATAGCCTCCGCAAGGACCGTCAATATCCAAAAGCTCACCGCAGCAATAAAGGTCTCTGACCTTTTTAGCTTCAAGGGTATAACTGTCGAATTCTTTAAGGTATGCACCGCCTGATGTTACCTGAGCATCATCAAAGGGTCGAAGACCTGCAATCTCGAAGCTGAAATTTTTACAAGCTGAAGAGATGTTCTTTATATCGTTTTCTGTCAGTTCACCTGCGGTTTTCGTCGGTGGTACTCCCACACTTTTGCAGACAACTTCACCGAGTTTCTTAGGCATAAAGCCTGTCAGCAGATTTTCAGCTTTAACGCTTTTATTGTGTTGCGCAAATCTTTTTATATTATCCTTAAGCTCACTGAAAGTCATTTCCGTCACAAAATCACAGCGGACAACAGGTATTGACTTGCTTTGTTTCATATGTCTTGCAACCAAGGTTGAAAGCTGCATAACCGCAATTCCCGAAAGTCCGTAATCTGCAAAGAGAAGCTCACCCTTTTCTTCGGCAACTCTTTTGCCGTCGAAGTAAAGACTCAGACCCACCTTGTGTCTTATGCCTTTGAGCTGTTTTGTGTATGTGTTATCTTTAACCGTAAGCTTTGTCAAGGCCGGTTGAAGTTTCGTCACTGTTATGCCGAGGCTTTTGAGCAGTTCGTATCCGCCGAAGTTTTTAGCCGACGCCTTTCCGCCACAGGCAAGAACAACCTTATCATAGGTTTTACCGTCACTTAGAAGAAAACCTTTGCCCTGCTTTTTAACCGAGGTTATTTCACCATCGCAGATTATTCTCACACTAAGTCTTTCACACTCAAGTCTCAACACATCGAGAACACTCGTCGCCTGATTGCTAAGAGGATACACTCTCCCCTCTTCGTCCTGACGGGTGTAAAGTCCTATCTCTTCAAAAAAACGGCGGGTGTACTCTGCCGAATACCGCGAAAGCACAGCGCGTACAAAAGAGGGAGAAGAATAGTCATCGGCCTTTGCCCCCATATTGAGCATATTGCACCTGCCGTTGCCTGTGGCAAGAATCTTTTTACCCACACGGTCTTTGGCTTCGTATATCGTCACCTGAGCCTTTACGCCGAGTTTTTCAGCTTTCGACATTGCCGACACGGCACAGCAAAGACCCGAGGCACCGCCACCGATTATTGCAATTTTCATTCTCTGACCCCCTTAGAAATTGTTTTTCATTACATTCTATCACAACTGTTGTAATATCTCAAGTTTTAGCTATAAAAAAATCTCCGAAATTAATCGGAGATTTTAAATATCTTAAACTGTGGCTTCCTTATCCTTGAATAAACCCTCAGTCCAACCGAAAAGAAGATTCATAAGGTTGTCCATAGCGTCAATGAAATTCTGGAAGAACTTAGCAAGTGCTTTTTGGATATTGCTCAAGAAACCACCATCAAGAACCTCTGAAATTGTACCGGCTGTAAGAATACCTGTGTGGAAAGTGAATACACCTGTTTCACCTGCGAATGTCAGATCACCCATCAGGAATGAAGGCAGGATTACAGCCAGAGAACTTACAAGTAAATCCTTATCAGTTTTTCTCTCTTCTTCAGTTGTTTTTCCTGATTCATATAAAGAATCAACGGTATTAACGAAGCCTTTAATAAAGTCAGCTATGAAAGTGAGATTTCCGTTGTAAATTCTGTTGAGTTCAAAATAGCACAGAAGATATACAAAAAGTTCATTTGTATCTGCCGCAGTTGTGAATCTCTTCATAGGCATAGGTGCAAAAGTGAATTTATTTGTCTGTGCAACTTGATCTTCAAGCATAGCAATATGACTCAGCGCGCTACTCTTCTCAGCTATTAACTCATTTATTTTATCGACGGTAAGAGAGCTGTCTCTGTTTTCAAGAGTTTCGTTTATCTTAGCTACTTTATCTCTGAGTATTCTGATTTCTTTGACAGAAGATTCTGCTTTTTCCATATATGCACAATCAACAATAAAGCCTAAGAAACCTTCAACAGTATCAAGCTCAGTACCTGAATACCATTTGAGTTCAGGATAATCGCCTGATCTTGACTCTGTCATTACTGACAGGAATTTAACTGAAAGCAGTTCTTCGAAAGCAAGTCTGTATAATGAAGTGTAGTTCTTGCAGAAAAGCTGGAAGAGGTTCATAACATAACCCATAGGATCCAGACAGAATTCTGTGTATATATCTGTAAGGATACGTCTGCCCATCTTTTTACCCTGAGTAAGCTCTGAATCATAGATAACGTCATCTTTTACATTTACACCAAATGCAGCCATAACCTTCTTTACATCAAAAGCTTTTGCATTACACCACTTAGCCTGAAGTACCAAGTCAAGACCTGAAAGCACGGTAACCTTTTCAAAGAAAATTTCTTTTGTGATTCTCTTTTCATCCTTGAAAATGTTTTCACCGGATTTTATAACAAGATCCGAGAAGTTGGGATTGATAAGGTTGCCGATGAAGTTTGCAATCTTCTTAGCGTTTGCTGTTGCAATTTGAGGAGTCTTAAACAGACCACCGTCGCCCCAGATATTCTGAACAGCCTTTGCAAGCTGATTGTTTGAGTTAGCTCTCATAAGACCGAATACGCCTTTTTCAAACTTATAAGCGTAATCGTAATGAACTTCGTTCTTATTTGTCCAAGGATTGTAAACAGATTTCTTTGTTTCGACAATGTCGTTGTAGAATTCTTTATCAGAGCTCTTTTCGGGATAGTCATATTCATAACCTGCCAGAAGCTCAGTGCAAGTATCATATTTTGTCTTGCAGGTGCAAACTGTTCTCTTTTGAGCTTTTGCTGCAGCATACATTTCGATGTCGTGAATTGTAAAATCAGCTTTACCGATAGTAGCTTTGAAGGTGCTTGCATCTACAGTTTCAAAGTTGTCGCCAACCTTGACCTGATTACTGCCTACAACACCCACGATAATTTCATTTATAACTTCATCTGTGAGAATTCTTTTAAGGTCATAATCAAGGAATGTCCACATAAAAGCGTTTGTTTCCTTGTTGTAAAGGAAATTATAGCTTACACCGAACATCTCGTCATTGCTGTTAGCGGCAATAAAGCCGTCAAACTCATCTTCGGTGATATAAGGCTTACTTGTGTATCCTGTCAGAGGATTACCGTCTGCAATATCGTTAACACTTTTATAGCCGATTTCATTAATCGACTCTGCAAAGCTTGTTGATTTTCCGTATATAATAGGTGCAATGACCTCATACACACCCTCGGGACGCCAGTCATATGACTGCAAAGCTGATGCTGTCATACCTACTCCCACACTGGAAAATATCATAACAGCCGACAAAATTAAACATAAAATCTTTTTCATTTTGCTGAGCTCCTTTATTTTATTATACAATTAACCAATTTACCCACATAGTGTATCACTAAATAAGAATTAAGTCAATATATTGTTTAATCCGTTAACAAATTCTTTCATTAGTTTTCACATATTTCACCTCAATTTATCAGTAAAATCAAACAAATTTTTTCCTTTTACTGAATTTTATTTGACTAAAGCACTTCTGTATGTTAAAATACTGTTATCATATTTTTTTAGGAGGATAAATATGTCAAACGAACTTAACAAAAAATACGGTCTTCTGACAGCTATCTGTACTGTTGTTGGTACCGTAATCGGCTCTGGTGTATTCTTCAAAGCCGAAAAAATCCTTACAGAAACAGGCGGTAATCTCCCTGTCGGCATCCTTGCCTGGATAATCGGCGGTCTTATTATGGTTTCCTGTGCATACGCTTTTTCAATTCTCGCAACAAGACACGAAAAGGTCAGCGGTATCGTAGACTTTGCAGAAGCTCTTATCGGCAAGAGATATGCTTACTTTATAGGCTGGTTCCTGGCTCTCTTCTACTATCCCACACTTACCTCAGTGCTTGCTTGGGTAAGCGCAAGATATCTTTGTGTACTTATCGGTTGGGACATCACAGGCCCACAGTGTATGACTATTTCAGGCGTACTTCTTATCACTATCTTCGCACTGAATACTCTCGCACCCAAACTTGCAGGTAAGTTCCAGGTATCAGCTACTTTCATCAAGCTTATTCCCTTATTCCTTATGGCTATTGTAGGCACGGTAAAGGGTCTTTCAAACGGTCTTCTCATTGAAAACTTCACAACTGTTGTTAATGAAGATATCTCAACAGCAAGCGGTCTTTTCAAGGCAGTTGTTGCTACAGCATTCGCATATGAAGGCTGGATCTGTGCAACTTCAATTAATGCCGAGCTTAAAGATGCAAAGAAGAACCTTCCTAAGGCTCTCGTTATGGGTACTCTTATTATCGTTGCAGTTTATATCACATATTATATCGGTCTTGCAGGCGGTATCGAAAACGCTGTTATTATGCAGGGCGGTGAGCAGGGTGCAAAAATCGCTTTCTCAGCAGTTTTTGCTAACTTCGCAGGTACACTTCTCTTTGTATTCGTTGTTATTTCCTGCCTCGGCACACTCAACGGTCTGACACTTGGCTGTTCACGTGCTTTCTATGCTATTGCGGCTCGTGATCAGGGTCCTGCACCTAAGATTCTCAAGCAGGTTGACCCCGCAACAAGTATGCCCTCAAACTCATCAATGCTTGGCCTTTTCGTAAGTGCTGCGTGGCTTCTCTTCTTCTACGGCTCACAGCTTGGCGAACCCTGGTTCGGTCCTTTCTCCTTCGACTCATCAGAGCTTCCCATCATCACAACCTACGCTATGTACATCCCCATCTTCATCAGTATGATGTTTAAAGAAAAAGGTCTCGGCGTTGTTAAGGGTAAGATTGCTCCCATTCTTGCTATCTGCGGTTCAATCTTTATGGTTATCGCTGCTGCATTCGCTCACGGTGTATATCCCTACCTTGCAGCTAAGGAAAACGGCACATTCTCACTTCCCGTTCTGTTCTACCTCATCACTTATGCTGTAATTATGCTGGTCGGTGTATTCTTTATGAACAGCAAGAAAAAGAAAAAATAATCAAACATCATAAAAAAACAGCAACCGATTTGGTTGCTGTTTTTTTGCTTTATGTAGTAAGTCCGAAACTCACCGACAAAGCCTTATCAATCTTATACATATCCTCCTGATTGAGATTCCCCATCTTTTCGCGAAGTCGCTTTTTATCAAGAGTCCTGACCTGCTCTAAAAGCACAATCGAATCTTTCGCAAGACCGCAGTCGTGAGCATTGACCTGAATGTGTGTTGGCAGATTAGTTTTCATACGCTGACTTGTTATGGCTGCAGCTATCACCGTAGGGCTGAATTTATTACCCACATCATTCTGCACAATGAGAACAGGTCGCACACCGCCCTGCTCAGACCCCACAACGGGACTCAGGTCAGCGTAATAAATTTCACCTCGTTTGACTGACATAGTGTTTCCTCCACTGTGAATTTTCTTTACAAAAATAGTGTATCCTCAAGAGACGGCTTTTAAACAAGTGGAGCTATAAATATTTTATGTATCTGGACTCAAAAAATTGATGCACATTGATTTTCATTTCAATGTGCATCTTTGTCATTCAAAATTATATGTGAATTTTTCTGTCTCTATTCTTTTGATTTCTTCCTTTTCGCAGTCAAAAATTATTTTGTACTCTGCCGAAGAGACAGCCACCGTAACTGTGAATTCGCCCTCAAGTGGAAGATAAATCGGACCTTCAGCAATAGTTTTAAGGGTACTGATAAGAATAAAAACAGGACTTTCATTTTTTAATTTAGCGTAGTTTATTGTGACATCATATATGTTTACCGTGCTTTCAGTGAAGACTATGCCACTGAGATTTTCAGGTTTTGATATAGTGAAGGTTATATCGTCTTTATTTTTGAAATTCAGCTTACCTGTGACAGTTATATCGTCCATTGTGAAAGACACTGTTCTGCTGAATTCACTGAGAACAAGCTCTTTTTCATTTGTGCAGGCACACAAAGACAAAACCAGAATAATACAAACCGCAACCGAAACTACAGACTTAATCACATAACCACTCCGAGGCAATTATTTTTCAAAAGCCCTCATAGAATATGCAAGTTCTGAAACAATGTCACTTGGCAGCATACCTGACTTGGACATCTTCTCAGCCACACCGTCAGCAGTGTAGCCGTGAATGTAAACAGCCGCAGTCATTGAGTTTACAGTACCGAGACCCTGAGCAAGGAAACCACCCATAATACCCGAAAGAACATCACCGCTGCCACCCTTGGCAAGGCCTGAGTTACCCGAAGAGTTGACATATGCTTTCTTTGTACCCGGCTGAGCGACGATAGTGTTAGCGCCCTTGAGAGCAACATAAACATTGTAGTTTGAAGCAAACTCTCTTGCAGTACCCACACGGTTAGTTTCAATAAGCTCAATTCTTGTTCCGCAAAGACGTGACATCTCACCGGGATGAGGAGTAAGAACAACATCACACGAAGCGCTTTGTAATATACTTATGTCTTCAGCTATGATATTTATGCCATCCGCATCGATTAAAACGGGAACTTTTGAATGTGCAAGCACCGCCTTGAGAACAGCCTTGGTGTCTTCATTTACACCCATACCGCAACCGATAACAATTGCACTGTATTTGGAAAGAGATGCTACTATCTTATCTGCGGCACTTGCTGAAAGAGTACCGTCAGCGTTTTCGGGAAGAGGCATCATAAGAGCCTCTGTCACCTTTGAAGCAACAGGCACATATGCGCTTTCCGGGAAAGCCATAGTCACAAGACCCACACCTGTTCTCAGTGCCGCCGAACCGCAAAGCACGGGCGCACCAACCATATTTCTTGAGCCGCAGATGCAAAGCAGATGGCCGTAAGTACCCTTATGAGAAACGCTGGGGCGCTGTGAGAAGAAGTTGCCGACTTCAACTCTGTTGTGAGTATAAAGTGAATCCGAAACAAGCTTGTAGCTGTCTTCGGGTATGCCGATATTTGCAATAATGATATCACCGCAGCACTCTGAAGCAGGGTGCATAATATGTGCAGGCTTAAGGGCTGAAATAGCAATTGTGTAATCTGCCCTGAAGCAACCGGGATCATTATAACCGCTGTCGCAATAAACACCGCTTGGTATGTCAATAGCAAACTTGACACCCTTAGCATTGGACATCTCCTCAAAGAGATATTTCAGTTCAGGACTGATATTGCCGTAAAAACTGAAACCGAAAACCGCATCGACGATGATATCGGCATTTCTGATGGTCTGGATGGTCTTTGCTCTGTCGGCATCATACCATATAGTCGGAATAGCCATATCAATCACGAGCTTATACATATATGTTGCTTCCTGACTCGAAGGATAACCCGATGCCATAATAACACAGACATTATATCCGCTTTCACTGAGTTTTCTTGCCACAACAAAACCGTCTCCGCCATTGTTACCCTTACCGCAGACGATAGCAACATTTCTCTTAAGACTGTTTTCTTTTTCAGTTTCGTTTCTGATGTTTCTGGCGCAGGCAGCACCTGCATTTTCCATCATACGCTGATATGAAAGACCGTATTTTGCCGTAAACTGTTCAACTTGCTTCATCTCGTCAGAACTGAGCAATCTCATAACCGAATACCACCTTTATAAATATAGTTTTAATTGTATTCATTACAAGGAAGATTATACCATTTAGTTTTGCTGTAGTCAACTGTGGGTTTTAGTTAGGATCTGTAAAAATGCAGAATTGCAGAAAAAAGTTAGGAGTTAGAAAAAACTTACCCGCTGCGGAAACTGCAAAGGCAGGCGGGCAGAGATTTCTTTAAAAGTGAGAAAGTTCGCCATTGATGTGAGTATGATAAAGACGATAAACCAAAGCACTTCGGTAAGTTCGCAGTTGAAGGCGCAGAAAGATTTTCCAAGCAGAAGAGACTTACGGCAACAAAAAAGAGCGCTTTGCCTCCTTTGTCGCTCAGGACAAAGGAAGAGCCTCAGCGGCCTGAGCGGGCAGAGCAAAAAAGAAGAACAAACTATCCGATTGCACAGAGCGTGTAAGAACATCAGAAGCTATCTGCAAAAAAAGTGCCTGCAAGGTACTCCCTGCAGGCTGTAAATCAAAACAGAATATCTAAATCTTTGACACTTTTATAGTGAATGGGTTTTATACCGATTTCGGGCAGATGCTCAAGGTTAGCAAAGCTGTCGTCAATCATATAGACTTCATCGAAATTCTTATCAAAAAGAGAAATGCAGTGCTTATAGATTTTCTTGTCGGGTTTTGCCATCTTGACGTTGCAGGAAACCACCACCTGTTCAAACAAACCCCAAAGGCCGTATTTATCTAAAATCCCCTCAACCACACCGAGAGGTGCATTTGACAAAAGGGCAACATTATAAGTTTCTCTGAGCCTTTTTATTACAGGTACTATCTCTTCCTGCAAAACAAAAAGTTCTTCCCACTGAGGCATCATTTCTTCTTTGTCTATACCCAGAGCCTCAGCCATATTCGTCAGAAGCTCATCATAGGTCACCTGACCTAAATCAGCAGGCACAAAGAGCTTTTCTTTGAGAGGCGCTGCCACATTGTCGGGCAGAAACTTTCTTAAAAATACAGGTGCAACCTCACCCATAATAACACCGAAGCAGTCAAAAATAACAAGTTTGTTTTTCATAATATCCTCTTATTTCTTTATATCAATCACGATATCGTAACTGCTGTCACCTGTAGCTTCAGCCACCCAGGTACCCTTGGCGAAATCTCTTGCTCTGAAACGAACTTCATTTTCATAAACTTCCATCATATAACCGGTACCTGCGTCATTATAAGTACCGTCTTTATTTTCAATGGCAAGTGATGGGATATTGATACAGTGGATACCGTCCAGGTTGTTGTAGCTGTCGGGGCCGAAACCTGAATGAAGATGACCTGAGATGAAGAACACATTATCATATTTTGAAAGTATCTTCTTAATAGCAATACTCTGCTCACCTACGTGACCGCCCGCCTTAGTAATGCTGCCGAAAGCATTCTTTTCGTTGTGAGTATCTTTTAAAGGCTGGTGACAGATAACAAAGGTCGGCTTGCCGTTTTCTTCGGCAACCTCATCGTCAAGCCATTCAAGCTGTTCGTCGCTGATATATGCCTGCTCGAGTTCAGTTCTGTCTGAACCGAGAACTATAACCTTATAGCCCTCGATTCTCTCGGAGAAGTGATAGCAGTCCATATCTTCGTCACCGTTAAGGGCATTGGCAAGGTCCGAAAAAGCCTTGAGGCTCTGCTGATAGAATCTCAGTCTTATATCGTGATTGCCCGAAGCGAGAATATATCTTGTATCAAGGCCTTCAAAGCCGTCGTACACAAGCTGATAATCAACAGCAAAGGCGTTTTCTGTGATGTCACCTGCACCGATAAGAGCATCGATATCGCACTTTGCATTATGTAGATCTTCACAAGCTGCCATAAATACGGGATATCTCTCAAACATATAATTTGAAACCTGGGGGTCAGCAACAAGTGCCATAACCGCCTTCTCATCGCCGGGGTACTTCACATCAATAGGATTTTCATCTGAGGGAGCCACATAACCGCCATTGAACACCATAATCATCGACATTAATGCGACAAACATAGCGAAAAAGAATTTCTGAAAAATATTATTTAAGAACATATTTACACCGTCCTGTTTAGTATTGCTTTTAAGTTTATCACCCCTAAAAAGAATTGTCAACTTTTTTATATCATCGGTACTCTGCCGATTGTAAAATGAAGTTTTTTGTCTCTTGAGAAAGAATAAAGTCAAAAAGTTAATAAAAAAAATTCAAAATACCATTGTTTTATTATTTCAAATGATATATAATAGTGTTGTATTTTTAATTTACTCTTGATTGGAGGGTCGTAAAATGATCGACGAAACCATAAGATTCAAACTTCAGAGTGATTCACCCGAAGAGATGAAAGAAATTATGAAGCAGGTTCATTCTGCGCTCAAAGAAAAGGGCTACAACCCCATCAATCAGATTGTCGGTTATATTCTCTCAGAAGACCCGACATACATCACTACTCACAACAATGCCCGCAGTCTCATAAGAAAGGTCGACAGAGATGAGCTTTTACAGCAGCTCGTTAAAAACTATCTTAATGAAGGCTGAGATTTTTAAGGAGGTACACTAATGGCAGCAAAGAAGAAAAGTGAATTTTTAACATACAAGGATAAACCTCTTGTAAGAAACGGCAAAACTATCTACTACGGCAATATGAGTGATAAGTTTGTTGTTATGTTCCAGATTCTCTCAACAAAAGAAGTTGACGGAATCGAAGTTGCAGACAGAGTTTCTGTTCAGCTTATCAACACCGATCCCGACGTTCGTCCCCACGACAGAATTGCTCAGAAGACTGAAAAGAAAGGTCTTTATGCAGCTATGGATATCGGCAAGATCTGGCTTGAAAGAGCTCTTGCAGAATAAAAGCAAACCCGACGGCTGTTGTCTTATGGCAGCAGCCGTTAAAAATTTAATATCCGCTCGTGGCGCAGCCGGATAACGCAGCAGATTCCGATTCTGAAGAACGGGGGTTCGAATCCCTTCGAGCGGGCCAAAGAAAAGGACAAGTTTCGACAGAAACTTGTCCTTTTCAGTTTTATTCGCCTTACGGCCAGTTGTATTGCTTCGCAGTTTTATTGTGCTTCGCACAGTCTTATTCGCTTTGCGAGTTTATTGGCGAATAAAATAACACTGAAACCTACGGTTTCAATAACACTTTCACGAAGTGAAAATATCACTCTGCCAAAGGCAGAATAACACTTAAATTTTGTTGTTGCCAAATTGACCTGTAAACACAAAGAAACGACAGTACCCTTGTGGTGCTGTTATTTTTTTCGTTTCAAATCAGACGAATCTCAGCCACATCTTTTTCTCTACCACATTTCCACCAAAGCTATTGTATTAATTAAGAAATTATGATATAATATATGTGATTTTTTAAGGAGGCGTTAAAAATGAAAAGATTAATCTCCCTGGCTCTCACCCTTTTACTTATGTTTACTCTTTGTGTACCCGCTTTCGCACTGGTAAATCCTGACTACAATGTACCCACAATTCTCATCCGTGGTGACGGTACAGACATCGTTACTGCAGAAGGCGAAGCACTCTGGCCAAAAGCTATCGGTGACGAAGAAGGCGATACAGACGAAATCATCAGTGCTGTTGCCGAAGTTCTTCTCCCCTATTTCCCTATGGGCCTCATTTCAGGCAACTGGGAACCCTATTATGATAAATTTGAAGAAGTTATGCTTGGCTTTTTCGGTGACACAGCCCTCGACGGTGACGGTAACCCTGTAAGTGTCGGCTCAAAAATAGACGCACCTTACGAAGCAGAAAACAAGTATAATATGAAGACTGATAGAAAAAAGAATGGCCGTTATGACTACCTTACATATCAGTACCATTATGACTTCAGACTTTCACCCTTTGATCATATGAAGGCTCTTGACGAATACATAATGGCAGTTATGAAGACAACAAAAGCAACACAGGTCAACCTTGTAGGCCGTTGTCTCGGTGGCGGTTTCCTTATGTGCTATCTCGACTACTATAATACAAAGGTTGAAGAAACCGGCTGCAATCCTTACATAAAAAATGTTATGTTTGAAGCTGTTACCTCTAACGGCTGCGATGCACTTACATCAGCTTTCAGCGGCGAAATGAATTTTGATGCCGTTGCTCTTCAGCGCTTTATAAACGAATATATTGATGCTGACAGCAATACAATTGCAGGTATTCTTGATACAGCACCTTTTGTAAACGAAGTTATTCTCACTTCATATGACCTTTTCAGAGAAGTCGGTGTTGTTGATTCAGTTGTTATCGGTACCGCTGACAGCCTTTACAAGGAACTTTATGCAGGTCTTACTCCCAGACTTCTTAAAGCTCTTTTCGGTACCTGGGCAGGCTATTGGACAAGCATTGACACAGAACATTTTGACAAGGCTATCAACCTTGTTTTCGGTGAAGAAGGTACTGAAAGCAGAAACGAATATGCAGGTCTTGTAGAAAAGCTTGAAAAATACAACAATCAGATTTCTAAACGAGCAGACGAGATTTTTGACCTTTGCGAGGCTAAAGGCGTACACTTCGGTGTTTATGTTAAATACGGCTATCAGGCGTATCCCTTTGTTGAAGATCCCAATACAATCTCTGACTCACTTGTATCTCTCACTAAAGCAAGCTTCGGTGCTACCTGTGGCTCTGTGGGCACACCTCTTACAGATGAATATATCGCAGAAAGAACAGCTCTCGGCTACGGTGAATATATCTCTAATGATAAATTAGTAGACCTTTCAACAGCCCGTTTCAAGGATACTACCTGGGTAACAAAAAATCTTCACCACGAAACATGGCACCATGAATCCACATTAATGAACCACTTCCTCTGGAGTACAAATTGTACAACTAATAATGATAATACTGTTGCCCGTTTCACGGTATTCAACGAAGAAACAGATGCTAAAGAGCCTATGACCGATGAAAACTGCAACACCTCTCAGTGGGAAGAACTCGAATCAGTTCCCAAGAGTACCATTTTCACAAAGCTCAAGGCATTCTTCAACTGGCTCGCAGCTATGTTCAAGCTTCTCTTTAACTTAAACAAATAAACCTTAAATAAAATTTCATTTAAAACTGTTCCTGATTTTTTTGCAGGGACAGTTTTTTTGTTTCTCTATATACTTTAAAAGGTTAAAAACCTCTTGCAATTTAAATAAACTTTTGGTAAAATTAATATATATTGACTACTTATCAGGAAGTGATAAAATGAAAGCTATTATCGGTGGTAAAATTATTCTCAAAGACAGAATTCTGGAAGGCTCAGCCTTGCTTTATTCCGATGTTATCGAAGGCATTGTCCCCCTCGGCAGTGTACCCGAGGATGCTGAGATTATCGATGCAAAGGGCGGCTATGTAGCTCCCGGTCTTATCGATATGCACATTCACGGCTACTTAGGCAAGGACGTTTGTGACGGTGAAGAAGAAAGCATCCGCACTATCTCAAAGGGTCTTCTTGCTAACGGTGTTACAGGCTACCTTCCCACTACTATGACTGTGGATATGAAGGTTATCCGCAAGGCTCTTGAAGTCTGCCGTAATCTCAAAGAAGAAAGCAAGGACTGGGATGGCAGTGTTATCCTCGGCTGTCACGCTGAAGGACCTTTCATCTCAGAGAGCAAAAAGGGCGCTCAGGATGCAAAATACATTCTCAAGCCTGATGCAGCTTTTGTCAAGGAATATGCCGACATTATAAAGACTATTACCCTTGCACCCGAAACCGACGAAAACGACTTCGCTGCTATTCGTGAAATCACTCGCGATACCGACGTGGTTATATCAATGGGTCACACATCGGCCGACTATGAAACAGCAATGGCAAGTGTCAATGCAGGTGTAAAACACGTCACTCATCTCTTCAACGCTATGACTCCCCTTGCACATCGTGCACCCGGTGTTGTTACTGCAGCTATGAATGCTGATATCAGCTGTGAGCTTATCGTCGATACTTTCCACGTAGATGCAAGTCTTTACAATATGCTTTGGAAGCTCAAGGGCAGAAAGCTCTGCTTCATCACTGACTGTCTGCCTGCAGGCGGTCTTCCCGAGGGCGAGTATACTCTCGGTGGTGCTAAGATTATCTATCGTGGCATTGTCTGCCGTCTTGAAGACGGTACAGTTGCGGGCAGTGTACTTCATCTTAACAAAGGTGTATGGAATGTTTATACAAACTCAGATATTCCCCTTTATGAGTGCGTCAACTGTGCATCTCTCAATGTAGCAACAACTCTCGGAATTGAGAAAACCAAAGGTTCACTGGAAATCGGCAAGGATGCTGACATTATCATTACCGACAGTGAATTTTCTGTAGAAAAAACAATAATCGGAGGTAAAATAAAATATGAAGCTTAAAGTTAATGCAAAACTCGACCCTAAATTTCAGCCCCTTTCACTTATTTGCCGCGAAATGCGTGAAGCAACAAAAGAAAACGGTCAGGACATCGTAATTGCCGTTGAAAGAAACAAGGGCTACACCACTACATACAAAACACGCATTTTCCCTGACGGTACAGGTCACGACGAAGAAAACTTCAAGTTCGTTGAGCGTATCGCAAAGTCACTTCTCTGGGTTGCAGGCGGTTATAAGGTTATCATCGCAGCCAGTGAGCTTGTCGGTGCTAAGATTAAAGAAGCGTTCTCACACGGCGGACTTCGTGATTTCGACGTTAAGTTTATGGAAAAAGTATACGAGGAAAAGTTCTCTGTTGAGGTACGCGCTTTAGAAGATGCCCCTGAAAATAAATCATCAGCCGCCCCCATCGGCAGACATCTTGACGGTTGCCGCATCGGTTTCGATGCAGGCGGAAGTGACCGTAAGGTAAGTGCTGTTATCGACGGTGAAAGCGTATATTCAGAAGAAGTTGTATGGTTCCCCAAGACCAACTCAGACCCTGAATATCACTATCAGGGCATTCTCGATGCTATGAAAACTGCCGCATCAAAGATGCCTCGCGTAGATGCTATCGGCGTATCATCAGCAGGCGTATATGTAAACAACCGCATTATGGCTGCATCACTTTTCCTTAAGGTTAACGAAGAAGACTTTGATAAGAAAGTTAAGAATATGTATCTTGACGTTGCTAAAGAAATCGGTGCTGATATTCCCATCGAAGTTGCAAACGACGGTGACGTTACTGCACTTGCAGGTGCTATGGATCTCGACGATGACAGCGTTCTCGGCATTGCTATGGGTACCAGTGAAGCAGGCGGTTATGTTGACCCCGACGGAAATATCACAGGTTGGCTCAACGAGCTTGCATTCGTGCCCGTTGACTTCTCAGAAGAAGCTATGGTTGACGAGTGGTCAGGTGACTACGGCTGCGGTGTTAAGTACTTCTCACAAGACGGTGTTATTAAGGTTGCTCCTTGGGCAGGTATCGAACTTGATGAAAGTCTCTCCCCTGCTGAAAAACTTAAGGTTGTGCAGGGTCTTATGGCTGATGGTGACAAACGAGCCGCTGATATTTATGACACAATCGGCGCATATTTCGGTTATGCTATCGCTTATTATGCTGAGTTCTATGACATCAAGCACGTGCTTATTATGGGCCGTGTAACCTCAGGTGAAGGCGGACAGATTCTCCTTTCACGTGCTCAGGAAGTTCTTGATGTTGAGTTCCCTGAACTTTCCAAGAAGATTCAGCTTCACATCCCCGATGAAAAATCAAGACGTGTTGGTCAGTCAGTTGCTGCTGCAAGTTTGCCGAAGATTAAATAATAAGATAAAAATTAAAGGACGGTGAAAGCCGTCCTTTTGTTGTTCTAGTTGGATTTTGCGGTGGGTACGGCGGCTCCATATCCGAAGCCTTTGCTTCGGCTCAGCGACTCTAAGTCGCTGCAAATCGCCCTGACGGCGATTTGATGGAGCCGCCTCTACCCTCTGCATCAAATTAAAATATTCCTCGCTCGCCGCGGGG
Source organism: Acutalibacteraceae bacterium (assembly GCA_045634065.1). Classification (GTDB taxonomy): domain Bacteria; phylum Bacillota; class Clostridia; order Oscillospirales; family Acutalibacteraceae; genus UBA6857. The sequence goes on along the minus strand of JAZQZO010000080.1, from coordinate 336 downwards.
CGTCACTTTTGCTATCGCCCAAAAGTGACCAAAACGCGATGATGCTTTATTATCTTTATAAAGAAAAAAGCCACCGCATTTCTGCAGTAGCTTTAAATGTACAATTACTGTTCGATTGCGTAAACGCTAACCTTTTTGCGATCCTTGCCCATACGCTCAAACTTAACTTTACCGTCGATGAGAGCGAAAAGTGAGTCGTCTGAACCTCTGCCAACGTTGTTACCGGGATGGATGTGAGTACCACGCTGCTTTACAAGGATGTTACCAGCGAGAACGAACTGAGCGTCTGCGCGCTTAACACCAAGTGTCTTTGATTCAGAGTCACGACCGTTACGG
>JAZQZO010000079.1:0-4198 GCA_045634065.1 Acutalibacteraceae bacterium | reverse complement strand
TGATAGCCTTATCGATCTCCTCGATGTTATAAAACACACTCGTATTGAGAGTCTTGCGTTCGTCTCTGACAACAGACAAATTGCGATGATTTTTCCTTTGGTGGGTACTCAGTTGCTTCTGAAGTTTGTCAACTAACCGCTTGGACTGTGTAGCTGATATGAATGGGAATGAGTAGACTGCATCAGCCAGTAACAGTACCTCTGATTGCTCGAAATCACGATCTCTCAGGCAGTATCCCTTGCCGTTCTCCTCGTAGGTTGATACATCATAACCGAGGTCCATAAGGGTCGCAACGGCACTGTAAATGGTACGTCTGTCAGGTCGCAGGCCGTAGTTACTCTCCATTTTTGATAGGATTTCTTTCATTGTCAGCTGATGCTCCTCGTCTGAGTACTCCTTGAGTATCTCCAAAAGGCACATTGTAATCGCTTTGTCTGTAAGCATTTGTATCTCTCCTTTACCTAATCGCTCTTGCAATTCTTTCGCCGTATTTGTTGATTGCAAACCTTGGGTACCCTAATAATTTATCCAAGTCCTCACTATAAACAACACCATTGCAAGGCTCATAGCTTGACTTGAATCGGATATCCCCTGTTTCCATATCGTATTCAAAATTACCGTAATCAAGATAACAGTTTATATCGTTGAGCTCAACTAAAAGATTCAGCAGTTTTACCCCGTACATATGATCATCATTTTTAAGTGTAATTGACAAGGTAGTAAGGCACATATAATCAGCCTGCCTTATAACAACTCTCTGCTCAACGGCGATATTGTAATTGAGCTGATAATAGCTTGTGAGTACGCCTTCGCTGAGTTCATCGTCGTAGTAACTGCCTCCACACTTGCTTATGAAGTCACGGATAGCATACTCAAGCTTTCGTGAATGAGTCGGCTCGATTCGCTTGGTGATTCTGTCTTTATCGAATACAATAACAGCCATTCACTTATCCTCCGAGTGCATTGAGCCAACCAGTGCCTGCGAAAACTGTCGGTCAGTAATACCATAGCGTTGGTACAGGTCAACTGCTCGCTTATACTTTCCCATTCGCCAGAGTCTTACGGCTTCTCTCAGAGCTGACATCTGTTGTTCTTTTGTGATAGGTTTTCGTTCAAACATAGTATTCACATCTCCCTTTTGTTTTGGTGACTTTATTGTACCACCAAAGGGTGTGCAAATATTTGTACAGGTGACTGTGTTTATAATATAGCACAGATATCAGCAGGATGCAAATGTGAATTAAAAGGTAAACTCCCAATATTTGTACTCTATTGACGATATTTGCAAAATCGATTATTGATTTTGGCGAGTTAATCGTATTATAATAGTGTTGAACTAAATCAACGTAAAAAGAAAGGAGAATTCCAAATGAAAGACTACCAAGAAAAGAACTATGTAAACATGTATCCCTTACCTGCAAAAGGAAGAGGCCGTGATTGTATTGAAGTACAGAAAAAGTACTACGATATCAAAAATAATCCTGCTAATTTTTATGCACAGCCATTCTTAAATGACAGGAGCTGCTTCCTTGATGAAGAAAAAAGAAAACGACTTACAAGCAACTGGATTGCCGAGCAGTTGTTAGACGACAAGCTTCTCGATAAGATAGATGAGATACCATCACCTGATACCTATATTATAAAAAGTCATACTAAGCCTGTACCTGAAAACACAACAGGCAAGGTTAATCGTGAAGAAGAGAAGGTCGCACATCGCCTTTTTGAAAGAGAAGATTACACTGGCTCAGATATTGACTTTTTCGCTGACTATCAGGTGCCTATTTGCAGAGATAGTACAAAGAAGAAAGACAAGTCAACCAATTACGGCAAGGTTGATCTTGTATCAGTATCTGAAGAAAAGAAAGAAATTTATATTATGGAGCTGAAAACATACAGTAGTGAAGAAACTCTTCTTCGCTGCGTTTGTGAATGCTACACCTATTGGAAACAGATTGAACATACAAAGCTTAAAGAAGAAATTACAAACAAAATAAACGAAGAACTCCAAAAAGCATCAAGTGCAAAAAGAGTTGACTATACAGATTATAAGGTTGTACCTACTGTACTTGTATTTGACGGTCAGTATCAGCATCTTCAGCTCAGAAGCGGTTATCTTCACAGCTTGCAGGAGCTTATGGTAAAGTATGGTGTGAGATTTTTCGTTATTGCATCGGACAAAGAATTTAAATTCGAGACTTATAGAGATTATCTTAATAAATGTATCATCAAAGAACTCCCCGTTAAGATTATTGATTTTCCTGCACTTGCAAAAAGAAAAAGCCAGGAACTTGCAATAGCTCTCGATGATGCTATCCGTTATGCTGAGCACAAAGCTGACAACAACACTTATGGTGGATATACAATCGCTGATAAGTTTTATAGCACTTATCTTTCCAACAAAACTTTTGATAAGTTTTTAGCTGAAATGAAACCAGCATTTATGGCAATGTTCAAAGACGGTGACGGCGGTGAACTTGAAGTCAGATGCGACAAAGACGGCAATGCCGTATATCCACCCAAAATGGCTTGTTTCGGTTCATCAAGCAGAATGATGTATAATGCTGCCAAACACCTCTCAGACTTCATATTTGAAAAGAAAATGCCTACTACTGTCGGTGGTACTGCTAACCTTGATGGCTATTACAACTCTCCTGAGCATCACATTTTTGTTGAGGCTAAATGCAGAGAGCCATACGGTGAAAAGAGCAATATCATCAGCAGAAAATATGAAGAACTCTACAAACACATAAGCGACTCACCAAAGACAAATATCACCTGCGATATCGGCAGTGTTACAGATGATAAAAAGATGAAGGTCACATTCAAATATGATGATAAAATCATCAGTTATTTTGATATCAAGCAGTTAATTTCTCACTATCTTGGCATTGCCACAGCAATTCTCAAAGAAGAGAAGAACGAACAAGATTTGAAGTACTTCTATAAGCCTATAAAATTTCTGTACTTTATTTATGATCCCAGAGAGCTCTATTTTGAGTATCCCCTTCTCGGTGAAAGAATCAAAGAAATTTTTGGTATTACCTGCGATGAATGTGAGAGCATCAACCATCAAGGATTATTTGAGGTTATTCTTAAATATCTAAAAGATAACTACTATACGAACTCCCCCGTTAATACAAATATAATAGTTGATGGCTTCAGGCTCAGCATTTGCAGTCAGAATAATTTCAAAGATAAACTTGAATATGAGGTGTAATGCTATGTATGGAATTCATAACACCTTCCTCAGCTACGGTCTTAGCAAAGAGGAATACATCACACTCAGAAGACGATACAACACATCCATAAGAACAAATTTCCCGCACATAAAGCACTTGAACACAGATGAATTCACTGACCTTCTTGCTGTGCCTACATTTATGGTTATCATCAGATTTGACAGCCTTAGTGATGAACAGCTTGAAAACTTCAACGAGTGTTATAAAGATTTTGATGCGATGATTTTGTCACTTGATGAGCCAAGGACTGAAGTAGATTTCGAGTACCAACAAGGCACAATTAAAGAGTTACTTGACACAGCAGAAGATTTTATAATCAGGCAAAATAAAAAGCATCCACATATGTACACCAAAGCTGAAACTCTTGATTTTTTAGCTTATGTACACAAGGTGGCACAGAATGACATCCTGCTGTGTTTTGACCCGTACCAAGGTGAAAGTTTCAGAGAGATGGCTGATATTATCAGAAATGAAGCTTGTCCTGAAAAGATTTACAAGAAAATCGGCAGATCTAAAGCCACAGCAGGCAGTGAGTTTGACGGCATATATTTCAGAGAAGACTGTTATGACTATCTCATAACTCAAGGTTTTGACTATAAAGATGCCTATAAACTTATGGAGACAATCCGAAGAGGAATGTACCACAATCTCAAACATCAGCACTTCAAAGACAGACTAACCGATGAGTTCATCAAGTGGGCTATTGATACGAGATTCCTACCGTCGAGAAATCAAATATTCTCAGCTTTGGCTAAAGAATATGATGATTATCTACTCGATAATTTAGATTAAAAAGATTCAAGCCGCCACTCATGAAGTGACGGCTTAATTTAGTTATTAAGTATTTTTATAGCTTTATCAATATGTGTCTCTTGCAAACCTTCAGAATCGGAAGTTTGAACAAAATATTTGTTGATGTGTATTCCAGATAAAAAGCCATCATCAATGACAACATAAT
>JAZQZO010000078.1:0-1902 GCA_045634065.1 Acutalibacteraceae bacterium | reverse complement strand
ATAATCATTTTTTCGCCACATTCATTTAAGCAATGATATTCAATAACACCTTCAGCATCACAAGTTGAGTTTGTAACAGTATGTCCTTCATCCCAATCGTGACCTAAAGCATCTTTGTAATCGTCAACATAGTTATATCCGCACATCGTACAAGTTGATGTAGTATAACCTTTTTCAAGACAAGTAGGTTGTTTAGTTACTCTCTCATAGGAGTGAGAGATAAGCGGCTGAATGTTATTGATGTAGTTATCTCCACACACTTCGCAAGTGTATTCTGTATAACCAATATTTTTACAAGTTGGGTTATGATTTACTGACTTGTATTTATGTGCTCCGTTTGCAGTTGTAGTCTGATAGAAGTCACCGCAATCCGCACAAAGGGTTAATACAAGACCACCTTGTTTACAAGTTGCTTCTCTGATTTCAATTTCATCGTAATCGTGACCGAGAGCAGGAGTATAGTTTCTTTTTTCAAGCTGACCGCATCCGTTGCATTGGAATCTGTCATATCCAAGTTCATCACAACTCGGTTTTACAGTTTCAAGATAATGAAATTCGTGTTCGTGTGTTGCAGGTGGAATTACGACTATTGTTCCACCGTTATTTTCATTTTCTGCTAAAAGGTGAACATAAGACACACCGTTTTCTGTCATAACCTCTCCGGCATAGGAATAATCAATTTCATAGTAAACTGTGTAATAGCCTGCCTGAGTATAGTTAGGAGCAGATGTCTTTGTGCAACTGTCGGCAGATGTTCCGTAACGGATAGATGTTCTCACACCGTTATCAGAAAGGTCATTTACTGAAAGAGTATGAGCTTCACCATCTTCAACACCGTAATATGCAGTTACAACAGATTTTGCAGTTACATATTCACTTGTTTCATATCCACAATCAGTACAAGTTTCTGCAATGTAGAATCTGTTATTACCAATCTGTCCGTCAATGTGTTCTGTAAAATCGTGGTCCTCAAGACCTCTTGTAGCTCTTGCGTATGTTCCTTTACAGAACTTACAGTATTCACCACGTTTGAGAGTTGTTAGGTGGTAATCTTCATCATATTGTTCGTATGTTGTATTGTCAAACTGAAGATAGAAGTTGTTATCACAAGGATATAAACCATAAACATTATTATTAAAACCATAGTGCAAATAACCGCTACCGGGATTTATAGTACCACAAGTCTGACACACAGCCTTTGTCCAATGATACCCCGTGTAGTAGGCATCTACACCGGGAGTTCCATCGTCAAGGTTTCCTATTTCTTCACCGTCAATCTTTCTTCCGTCTGAATACTGAACATCACGATTGAGTGCGGTTTCACCTGAACGGGTGTATTCAGGAACTCTGTATGTTAAAACAGTTGTAGTCTTATCACACACGCAACAATACTGTGTTTCATAAGTAGTTGTCGCATTTACATCAAGCTCGTTGGTTCGGTTATTAGATGATAACCAAACTTCCGCCGGATCTGTGTATTCGTTGCTCTGTGCCGCAAATACATTCGGAATAAGCGAAGCAATCATACATATAGTTAAAATGATTGATAAGATAGACTTATAATTTCTTTTTCTACTCATTTCTTAATACCTCCATATATTTGAATTTTTAGGCTTATCTGCCTTTATTTTTCTTCTTTGATTTTTTCTTTTTCTTACTTGGCTGAGAATGTTCGTGTGTCTTTGCCTTTTCGGGAGCTTTTTCGGCTCTCTGCTTTTTCTGTTCCTCTTTAATATCCTCAACCTTTTGTTTCACAGAAGGCTTTCCGTTAGTACGGTTGTCCGTTTTGTCTGAACCCCCGTGCTTCATAGATTCGCTCTCTCGCTGATTTTCTGTCGCACGGGTGAATGTGTTTTTTGATTTATCATCCTTACCCTGTTCAGGTTCCTGATTATTCTTGTC
>JAZQZO010000077.1:0-3473 GCA_045634065.1 Acutalibacteraceae bacterium | reverse complement strand
AAAGCCGAAAGGCATTGTGTCATAGGAAACCACAGGGCCGAGTGAAAAGCTGTTATATACGCCGTTACAGCCGAGAACTTTATGCTGAAAAGCTACTCTGTGTTCGATGTTGGTGCCGCTGGTACCAACAAACATTGTCGCTCTGCCACCGAGCATCTCGATGATTTTTTCTGCTGTTTCTTCTTCACTGAGACCTGCAGTGCAGAGATAGTCAGCCTTTGCGATTTCCTTTGAGAAAACTACCTTCTTGCAGTTTTCGTCGCTTCTGCCGATGAAGAGAATCTTTGCATCGGGGTGATATCTTCTAATCTGATCAGCGATGAAAAGTCCTGTCATACCAAGGCCGAAAACTACGGTTCTTTCAAAAACATTATCCTTAGCTTTTTTGCGGGCTTCTGCCTCACTGCACTTGTGCTTTGCCATTTCAATTCTGAACCAATGAGCTTCGCCTAAGTCTTCCATTCTTTCTCTCTGGAAAATAGCGCAGGCATAGGGGTCAGCAAAAGATAGTCTCTTTGCAACCGAAAGCGGAAGTTTCTTTAAGTCTTTGTACTCCTCGGGAAGAGGTAAAAGCATATCTGGGTTAAAGTAGTTTTTATCACAGCAAAGTCCGTCTGCACCGTCACAGCCGTATTCAAAATATGTTTCGTCTTCTGTGTAACGTGTAGGGTCATAGCTGTCACCGCCACGGATGAGAACAATGGCAAATCTGTTCTCTGACGGCACCCAAACAACACCCTCGTGTCCGTTGATGAGTCTGTTTTCACCCTCGGGAAATTTCTTTGAAAGTTTGCCGTCTCCGCCCATTTTCATAAGCTCAAAGTCAGTGCCGCAAAAGCCCTGGAATACCGGCCAGGCTTCAATGCCTTTGTAGAGTGGCTCACCTCTGAGTCTCTGCCTTTCAGGGTTTATAAGATTAATCTCGCCGTACTTAATCGGCAAGTCTTTATCATTCTGAAAATATGTGCCGTAGGTTTTCATTTCTTTCATCATTCCTTCTTAAAATTTTCCATACTAATTATGGACTCAAGACCCCCTGTTTGTCAAGAGAATATTTCTAAATATTTAAATAATATGTTGCAAAGAAATAGCCCTTATGATATCATAAAGTCAAATAAAAATTCAGGAGAATATTATGACCAAGCAAGAATACTTAAAGCAGATTGACTCTGTCATCGAAAACGGCAGATACAAAGACAACTGGCAGTCACTTGCTAACCACAAGACACCTGATTGGTTTATGAGAGACAAACTTGGTGTGTTTATTCATTGGGGCGTTTACAGCGTACCGGGCTTCGGCAACGAGTGGTACCCCCGTTCAATGTATGACAAGAGAGTAAGAGAATTTGAACACCACAGAAAAACCTACGGCGATCATAAAAACTTCGGTTACAAGGATTTTATTCCTATGTTCAAGGCTGAAAACTTTGACGCTGAAAAATGGGTTGATCTTTTCAAAAAAAGCGGTATCAGATATGTTATGCCTGTTGCAGAGCACCACGACGGTTTCGCTATGTATGATACAGAATTCAATCGCTGGAATGCAAAAAAAATGGGACCCTGCCGTGATGTTATCAGTGAAATAAAAGATGCAAGCGAAAAGAACGGTCTTACATTCTGCGCGTCATCACACAGAGCAGAGCATTACTTCTTCCTTAACCTTGGCAGAACTTTCGACAGCGACGTAAATGATGAAGCCTATGCAGACTTCTACGGACCTGCAATTTATCTCGAAGAGTTCAACTCAGAGAATATGGGACCAACCACAGAAAACTCATTCGGCACAGGCGCAAGCAAAGAGTGGCTCGAAGACTGGCTTGTCCGTACCTGCGAAATTTTAGACAAATTTCAGCCCTCAATAATCTACTTTGACTGGTGGATACAGAACCACTCATTTAAGCCCTACCTCAAAAAACTCGCTGCTTACTACTATAACAGGGCTGAAGAATGGGGCAAGGAAGTTACTATCAACCACAAGCACGAAGCATTCCCCCACACAGTTGCAACCTATGACGTTGAAAAGGGTGCTCTAACCGACATTTCTCCCCGCCCCTGGCAGACAGACACCTCTATCGGCAAGCGCTCCTGGGGTTACACCAAGGACAATGAATTCAAGCCTGCACGCCAGGTCATCTGTGACCTTGTTGATATTGTATCAAAAAACGGCAACCTGCTTATCAATATAGGTCCCAAGCCCGACGGTACCATCACTGACGAGGAGACAAATGTGCTTCTGACTATGGGCAAATGGTTAGAAATCAATAGTGAAGCTATTTACGGAACAACTTATTGGAAGTGGTTCGGTGAAGGCGAAGTTAACGCTGAAGAGGGTGCATTCAAAGATAATGATGAAAAGGGCTTCACAAGTAAAGATTTCCGTTTTATATACAAGAATGGCTACCTTTATGTTTTCCAGATGAGACCTGACCAAAAAGCTGTTATAAAGACTCTGAGAAAGAAGAATATCCGAGATTTGCTTTTCAGCAGCATTGAGCTGTTAGGCTATGGCAAGGTTGACTTCACACGTGATGAAGAGGCTCTGACTATCACTACCGATGCCAACTTTGACAGCGACCTTCCCATTTGTTATAAAATTGAACTTGACTGACAAAAAATTGCACCACGGAAATTCCGTGGGGTTAAGTTTTTAATCTGTGCAAAAGGCGGGACGCGGCTCCATTAAATCGCTGCGCGATTTACAGCGACGCAGTCGCTGAACCGAAGCCCCGGGCTTCGGTTATGGAGCCGCAAAGCCGCAGTTTATTTAGAATAAATCTTAAACATAATTGTCTGAAAAAACATCTGAAGATATGCAATTGGATAAGTAAGCACTTCAAACTTCTTCTTTGTCGGTCTTGTTCTGACAACATCTGCAGTTTTTGATTTCATAATTTTACCTCCGTATTGAGAAATCTGCAAGAACGCTTGCATAGCTTTCTGTATAGTTTAATTTTATATGCTAGCACTAAGTTTGTCAAGGGATGGATATATAATCGATAGTTTTTTTGAATTGATGAAGTTATAAATATATACTATTTATTTTGTGTTTAAAATATGATATAATTATTAAACTAATAAGGATTGTAGGTGTAACAATGGAATATGTATTCATTGCAATAGGAGTAATAGCTTCTGCTATTGGTGTCAGCATTTGTATAAGAAAAACCAAATCTTCAAAATTTACAGGTGGTGATTATACAATATCGGAGCTTGACCTAAGTGAAATGCCTCAGGATATTGATGGGACTAAATACGAGTACCTTTATGAGCTTTCTGTTGTGGATGACACAAATGATTATATGGCTCATGCTGATAGTGTGCTTCTTAAAAACGGAGATATTTTAACAGTATATCCCAAAGGTCACGGAAAAGGCGCTATTCTCAACAAGGTTAGCAAAGATGGTGGCGTGAGTTGGAAAGACTCTGTTAAAAATACTCCTGCAAGTTGGGAAAAATCTCTTGAAACTCCCACG
>JAZQZO010000076.1:0-3036 GCA_045634065.1 Acutalibacteraceae bacterium | reverse complement strand
GTACATAAGGCTCTTGTCGCTGCAAGGCTCAAGAATGCAGATTCCTGCTACAACTCACTGATGGCTCTTATGGCAGATAATATCTATTACACTTCACTTATGGCAGACCACTATACTCATGGCGGTTGGGGCGTATTCTGTACCGACACAACCATCGGTACAATCGGTATTATCGATGAAATGCTCCTTTACTCAAACACAGGTGTAATCGAAGCACTTCCCGCACTTCCCGATGAGTGGAGCGAAGGCAGTATAGAAGGTCTTCGAGCAAGAACAAATGCCAAGGTTGACCTTGAATGGACTGCTGAAAACGTTACACTCACGATCACAAGTGACAAAGATCAGACTATCAAGGTCAGCGTTTACGGTGGCGAAGAGAAGGATGTAACATTTGCTGAGGGTGAAACAAAGACGATAACATTTGAAAGATAAATAGCAACTAATTATTGAATTTGCCGCTGGGGAGAAATCCCCGGCGGTAGCCGTTACATCAGGGCGGTTCTAAAATGCGACGTACTGCCAAAAAATCCTGAATGCGAAAGCGTTCGGGATTTTTCACTTATTACCTCTTAGAACTTTTTTCAGATATTAAATGAGACTACGCGGACCTCAGAAAGAAAATCAAAGGATTATATATAATAAAAAAGACTGATTTCAATTAAGAAGTCAGTCTTTCTTTTGTTTAAAATCTTCTTACGTAGCTACATCTTTTACATAATTCTTCACAGGCAGTGCGGTTTGTAAAACCGTTATATATGGTCTGTGCTTTTTCTGAATTTATAATTTCATCCAGATCTTTTTCAAAAATATTGCCAAGATTGATTTCGCCGTTATTATCAAGGCAACAAGGGACAACGGTACCGTCGGCTAAAATTCCAATCAGGGTGCGAAGTCCGTAACAGAAAATCTTATCGTCAATATTATCACTTTCAAGTGTCGGCCAATCGAATTTATCACCATACTCAATGAAGATCTGGTTTCCTATTTTTATGCTGTTGCATTCTTCGGTCCAGGGCTTAGGGAAATACTTTTCAAGCTTCGCTAAAATATCATCATTCAAACTGTCTTTTCCACCTTGGTTCCAAAGGCGCAGAACAACAATTTTTTTATTTTCAGCCGCTTTCGCATAATCAAAACAAGCGTCAAGATATTTCTCCAATGAGTTTTTATTGTCATTTGCCTCAAATGAATGCAGAGAAATCATAGTTTTATAATGCGATTTTGAATTTAACAGAATATCTTTGTTTTTACTTAAAAGAGTGCCGTTTGTAACGATCATAACCATAAATTTCATTTCTTCGGCAATTTTCAGAAATGCTTCAAAGTCAGGGTGGCAAAGCGGCTCACCGAGAAGATGAAAGCAAAGGAAATCAGTATATGGTTTTATTTTGTTAAGCACAATTTTGAAATTCTCGATATTCATTCTTGTTGGCTTTCGGGTTGTACCCGGACAGAAAGAACATTTTAAGTTGCAGATATTTGAAATCTCAACGTATATTGTTGCAAATCTTTTCATACTTTATCACCGAAAAAATTTTACCATAAAACAGAATTATTGTCAATAATTACGAAATAAAAACTATACAATAGTTGAATTGCTCTCCAATCTGAATTTTGGGTAATATTTTTATTTGATATACGGTAAGCTAAAGCGCTTGTTTTTAAGAACTGCCGGATTTGAACCAGGGAAAATATTGTTATAAAATGTATAATTGCCTTGAAAGAGTTTACACGAAAGCAAAGGTGTATAATTTGCTTAGAAAACCAAAAGAACTCACTTCAACCGAAAAAATTGAAGCTGCGATTGTTGATTTTATCGACGAAGGCAAATTCTCCGAAATAACCGTTGCCGAAATCACATCGCTTGACGGCGTAATCGCTTATAAGGATTATCTTAAGGAGCTCGGCGGTGACTTTGCAAATCTTGATGCAAACTTAATTTTTACTTTTCTGCTCATAAATAAAACCTCCTGTTATTTGGTAGCCTTATTCTACCGCATAACGGGAGGTTAGTCGAATGTGTGGATTTTATATTTTAAAATTTGCTTGTTTTATAAGTGGAAGTATTTTTTCATATTCTTTTCTGCGTGGTTGTTTATTGTTACATAAGACTGGCTTGCTTTTTGAAAATAGTATATGTCTTCTGGTAAACGGAGCTTATTTGTGCCATATTGTAATTTTGAGTTCGGTGTGATATAATCAAAATATCAAAAGGAGAGATAAGATATGGTTAAAGACAAATTAAGAAAAAAATTGGTTTATAATCACTCTTTTCTGCTTTATTGGTGGTATAGCCTGGAATACGGAAAATATGTATTTCAACACCTTTATCACAAATGAAATATATGCCGATGTGTCACAGACGGCTATCCTTGGATCTATGGAAGCCACAACGGCGGTAGCTCGTATGGTAGCTCTGCTATTGCGGCTGTTGTGACAACTTTTATAATGGGTGCCCTCAGCGATAAGCTGAAAAACCGTAAGATGTTTATTTCTGTTGGTTACATATTATGGGGTATTGTTACTGCTGAGAATATGTTCCTTTGGGCAGGTATTATGTGTATATTTGCACTGCCACCTCTTTATTTGCTTATCAAAAAAGGTTTTGATATCAAAGAGGGTAAAACCACAGAAGATGAAATTGTTGCTTGAGGTGAAAGATATGAGTAAATGGAGTTTTTACACATCAAAAGAGATAAAGCCTGAGGGTTGGCTTCGCCGTCAGCTTGAAATTCAAGCTGAGGGCCTCAGCGGCAATCTTCATAAGATATGGCCTGACATCCGTGACAGTGGCTGGATAGGCGGTGACCGTGAAGGCTGGGAGAGAGTACCTTATTGGCTTGACGGTTTTGTTCCTCTTGCTTATCTTCTGGAAAATGAAGAAATGATTGCTGATGCAAAAAAATATATTGATGCCATTGTTTCAGCTCAGGATGATGACGGCTGGATTTGTCCCTGCAAAAAGGAAAAAAGAGCAAAATATCACACCTGGGCAATTCAGCTTATATGCAAAACATTAAAGGTCTACTACGATTG
>JAZQZO010000075.1:0-7876 GCA_045634065.1 Acutalibacteraceae bacterium | reverse complement strand
CGACGACCTGACAAAAGAAACCTGCGCTGAATATTTCGGCAAAGACCTCTACCTCGACGACAGTATACTCGAAAAAATAGAAAGCTATTTCAAACTTAAAAATATAGTAATGCCCGAAAGCAACAAAAAACAGACACTCGTGCCTGAGGGCAGTATTATCTTAGAAAATCACAACGGTACAGCACCGGGCTTTATAATGGAGAAAGAAAACAAAATTATTATCATCCTTCCGGGCCCACCAAAAGAAATGGTACCTATGTACCGTGAAAGTGTTGAACCTTATCTTAAGAAATTTACAAATGAAATTATCCTCTCAAAAAACATCCGCACATTCGGCATAGGCGAAAGTGCTATGTCCGAATTGGTTGAAGATTTACTTCAGGGCAGCAACCCTACGGTTGCACCTTATGCCAAAAGCGGCGAAGCTCTTTTAAGAGTCACCGCCAAAGCAGAAAATGAAGCCTCAGCCGAAAAGCTTATGACTCCCGTCATAGAAGAAATCAAGTCCCGCCTTGGCAATTACATCTACGGCATTGATTGCGGCAGCATCGAAGAAGCAGTTGCAAATCTTCTTATGGGAAGAAAGCAGACTGTTGCCTTCGCAGAAAGCTGCACAGGCGGTCTGTGTTCTAAGAGACTTACAGATATCCCCGGTACATCGGAGATTTTTCACTGCGGCGTGGTTTCATATTCAAATGACATCAAAATGAAAGTCCTCGGCGTGAAAGCCGAAACAATTGAGAAGTACACCGAAGTAAGCAGTGAGTGTGCAAAAGAAATGGCAGAAGGTGTGAGACTTCTCGCTTCTGCCGACTATGGTGTGAGCATAACAGGTTATGCAGGTCCCGGAGACGGCGATGAAGTTGGACTTATCTATATCGGTATTTCAAGTAAAAAAGAAACAAGAGCAATAAAACTTCTCACTTGTCACAAGGGCAATTCCTGCCGTGACTATAACCGACACGTTGCTTCTTCAAGAGCGTTTAACGAATTAAGACTGACAATTCTATCAGAGTGAAAATACTCGACTAATAATATATAAAGGAAAATGCGTAATGAAAAATATATTCCAAGACGATACTTTACCGTCAGGCACAGATTTACCTCCTATGCCGAAAAATGATGGTAAAAATATGCCTTCAAGGCCAAAGCGTCAGGTGACACCGCCGCCTATGAAGCGTGCAATGCCACAAACGGTTTATGTACCCGTTCAGCCCGTGGCTCCTCAGCAAGTACCGCAACAGATGCCGCCTCAGGTCGCATATCAGTATATCCCCGTAAATCCCCAATATCCTCAACAGGCATATCCCCAACAGAGTTATCCTCAGCAAAGCGCACCCTATTATCCGGTTTACGGTAATACTCAGCAGCCTGTTTATCCTCAGGGCGTACCCTACACTCCCTATCCTCAGCAACCTCTTGTTCAAGGACCTGCTCCCGAACAAGAAGAAACAAAAAATGAATACGACCCGGGCACAAGAGTTCTTTTCCAGAGTCCCGACTTTGAAAATAAAGACGGCTCTTCCCTTCCTGATAATGTGGGCGCAAGTTTTGCCAACACAGTAATGAAAAACGCTCAGGAATCAGAAAAAGCATCAGAAGCTGACAGTGAAGCTGAAAAAATTACAGAGGTTCCTGTTACAGTGGAATTAGAAGAAGTTTCTGTCAACACTCCGAGCGCCCCTAAGAAGCCCCCAATCGTAAAATCGGCTCCCGCAATCACAACGCAGGATCTCACTGATGAAGATATCTATACCGACAGCAAAACAGGTGCTATCAGCTTCGCAGCTTACAATGCTGTGAATTCTTCACTTGATGTCGAAGAGTTTGAACAGGAACTAGGTCCTTACGAAGAGTATGAAGAAGAGGAAGAAGAAATCATCACTGACGAATCAAACGATGGTGAAAAGAACCCTTTACCTAAGTCCGAACTCATAAGAAGAATCGTTCTCGGCGTTTCAATTGTAGCAATTATTATTTCTGCAGGTATGCTTTTAAATGAGTGGCGACTTTCAAAGCAAAACGATGATGTAATGGACGAGGCAAATAACCTTATCATTACTGAATCCACAACAAATAAAAAAGATAAAGATAAGGATAAAACTACAACCAAACCCCTGACTCCTGAAGAGCAGTGGGCCAAGATCAAAAAAGAATATCCCAACGTTCTTTTCCCTGCAACAATACAGCTTAAATACGCCAAGCTTTACGGTGAAAATCAGGACTTTGTTGGATATCTTTCAGCCGACGGCGTAAATCTTAATCTTCCTGTTGTGCAGACCGATAATGATGAAACCTACCTCAACAAAAACTTTTACGGCAGCACAACAAAATACGGTTGTCCTTTTGTAACTCACCTTAACAATATTTCTTACAATCATCTTGATATGAATACTGTTATCTTCGGCCACCATATGAACAACGGTACCATTTTCGGTGCTCTTGATAAATATAAGACTCTTGCAGGTTACAAATCGGCCCCTGTAATCACATTTAATACTCTTTATAAAGATTATCAGTGGAAAATTATTGCCGCCTTTATTACAAACGGTTATATCAAAGACGACAACAACTATATCTTTCCTTATTACTTCACAAATCTCAGTGCTACCTATAAAATGTCAGCATATCTCAGTGAACTCGCACAGCGCTCACTCTATGATACAGGCGTTGATGTGCTTCCCACAGACAAGCTCCTGACTCTTTCAACCTGTTCTCACGAATTTGAAGATGCACGTTTTGTGGTTGTTGCAAGACTTGTCCGAGAGGGCGAACGTACTGATGTTGACACTTCAAAGGCAGTTGTAAACTCAAAACCAAGATATCCCCAGGCTTATTACAATAAGAAGGGTATGACCAACCCCTATAAAAATGCTAACCGCTGGATAGCAGATTAATTTGAATTGAAAAATTTTCGGAGGTTAAAGTAAAATGTTGAAACTGTTTATTTTAAACGATCTCTCCGCATTTTCGTCGGACACTGTTTTTAAAATCTGTCTTTCTCTCGAAGACAGAGGTCTTCAGGAAGAAAACACCGAAAGATTCGACAGTTATGACGATATGTTTGAAGCTCTTGCAGTTTCTCTTGAAGACGGCGATCACGTTATCGTCGCTTCAGAAAATGCAGATTACACTGCGGTTAAGAGTGCTCTTATTCCGTATTTTTCCTTGCAGGGCAGTTCCAACTCAGTTATAGCCGAGGCAATTGCAAAGCATAACGATTCTCTTGAAGAAATAGATATGGAAGCTCAGAGTCTTTCACCTATAGGTGCCACTCTTCTTCTTTCATCAGACGGACTTTACAGTGGTTTTTCTACTCTTGTTTCTAAGGGCCGACTCACTTGCATACCTCTTGATTTTACAAGAGTTGACTCCATAATCTCTTCTTTGGTTAACCAGATTATATCAAGGGAAGAAACTATGGCTGAAATGGGTGTTGAGGGCGAAATACATATGCCCGACTTCGACCTTATCCCATCAGTAACAAATATGGTCAGTACCCTTAACAATGCCGAAAAGACAATCGCTCTTTGCACCGGCGAAGCGACTATGTGGGTATATAACCTTTATGATAAAGTCGACTATCTCACGGATACCATTAAATTCGCCGATGTTGAAGCAGGCAGCGATGAATCTTCTCAGGAAAATGAATCAGCGGCAGTTATAGCTAAGGCAAGAGATGCAATGATGAGTGTCGGCACTGATTTCGGCGGTGCAGTATCTGAAATTTATTCATCATATAATGAAGATGGCAACATCGTTTATTACGCTTTTGCTGCCGTTGTCGACGGAGATTCTGCAAACGCAAAGAAAATAAACATCAGCGATTCTGCTAACCTTTCAATTGTACTTCCCCACGCCGTTACTCTTCTTTCAGATATGGTTTGTAAAAAGATAAAAGCTACAGAAAGACGCACTCAGCAGGAAACGGCAGTTGTCCCCGATAAAAAAGAGCCCTTCGTTGTAACACCAAAAATGATTGGTATTATTTCAGCTCTGGTTATTGCTATTGTTATACCTCTTGCTCTCATCTTCACCATTATGGGCGGCAAAGAAGAACCTACTACCACAACACCGCCTCCAATTTTAACAGATCCTACCACGACCGAACCCACAACAGCAAATCCTTTCGGTCCGACATCTCCCAACAATATCATCGTTACACCCGAGGTGGGAGCAACTGACATTTCAGCTACTTCAACCACAGCACCTCAGCCTTCAACAAGCGGTATTTTCACCTTCTATGTTTTCGGCTACGGACACGGTGTAGGTATGAGCCAGACAGGCGCAAACTACCTTGCTAATCAAGGTTGGACCTGGGCTGAAATCCTTTCACATTATTACTACGATCCGGGTACATCAATTGTTCAGGGTGACACATATCCTGCAACAATAACCTATGCCGGCACTGCCTATGATACAAGAGAATACCTTGCAAAGGCTCTCGAATCAGAAATGGGGGCATCTTTCCACAGAGAAGCTCTCAAGGCCCAGTGCGTTGCAATCTACACCTTCGCAAAGCATAATAAATTCAATCTCGACAGTGATGCTCACGCCTATGCAACGGCAACACCTTCTACTATTGTTTACAGTGTTGTTGATGATGTAATGAGCAATGGCTTCTATATCGCCAACGGAAACAGTGCTGCTCTGACTCCTTTCCACGCTATGAGTGCAGGTAAAACAACCTCTTATTATAATGTATGGGGCAAAAACTCAGAAACTCACGTTTCTTACCTTGCGGGTAGCAGAAAGAGCTACGGTGATTATCTGCATAACGACTTCAAGTCAGTTTATACCATAACAAGCCAAGACCTGAAAAAGCTCATTGAAGCTAACAACGACCTCAAGGTCAACCTTTCAGGTGACCCCTCAACCTGGCTGACAATTCTTACTCACGACCAGGCAGTAAGAGAAGATATCGGTTATGTTTCAACTATCAATGTAGGCGGTATGGTAATCACAGGCAACGACTTCAGAATTAAGGTTATGGAAGGTCGAATCCGTTCACACTGCTTTGCTCTTCAGTATACACCTATGTAAAACAGGACTCAGACAATGAAGTCTTGACAAGATACAAGGAAAAGAGTATACTTTTTATCAAGTAAATAAATTTAATTATTATAAAGGAGTTATCTACTATGGCATTAGTAACAACAAAAAAAATGTTTGAAGATGCATACAAGGGCGGCTATGCCGTTGGTGCTTTCAACGTTAACAACATGGAAATTATCCAGGGTATTACAAGAGCTGCTAAGAAGCACAACTCACCCGTTATACTTCAGGTTTCAGCAGGCGCAAGAAAGTACGCTTCACACGGCTATCTCGTAGCTATGGTTAAGGCTGCTGCAGAAGAAACAGGTCTTCCTATCGCTCTTCACCTCGACCACGGCCCCGACTTCGAAACTTGCAAAGCTTGCATCGACGGCGGTTTCACATCAGTTATGATCGACGGTTCACACCTTCCTTATGAAGAAAACGTTGCTCTTACAAAGCAGGTTGTTGACTACGCTCACGCACACGGCTGTGTTGTTGAAGGCGAACTTGGTCAGCTTGCAGGTATCGAAGATGATGTTAACGTTAGCGAAGAAGATGCTAACTTCACAGATCCCGATCAGGTTTACGATTTCGTTACAAGAACAGGTGTTGACTCACTTGCTATTGCTATCGGTACAAGCCACGGTGCTTACAAGTTCAAGCCCGGCCAAAAGCCCCAGCTTCGTTTCGACATTCTCAAAGCTGTTGAAGAAAAGCTCCCCGGTTTCCCCATCGTTCTCCACGGTGCTTCATCAGTTAACCAGGACGATGTTAAGACAATCAACGAATTCGGTGCCGAAATGCCCGATGCCATCGGTATTCCCGAAGAAATGCTTCGTGAAGGTGCATCAATGGCTGTTTGCAAGATCAATGTTGACTCAGACATCCGTATTGCTATGACAGCTGCTATCCGTAAGCACTACAGCCAGAACCCCAAGCACTTCGATCCCAGACAGTACCTCACACCTGCAAGAGATGCTATCGAAGGTGTAGTTTCACACAAGATTGAAACAGTTCTCGGTTGCGCAGACAAGGCGTAAAATTAAATAATTGCGACAAAGTTAAGGCGAGTAGGTTGTTTCCTGCTCGCTTTTTGTATGCGGGGAAGTTTGGCGGTAGAGGTGAGAGGCGGCTCCATTAAATCGCTTTGCGATTTACGGCGACACGTCGCCGACCCGAACTGCGTTCGGGTATGGAGCCGCCGCACCCGCCGTTTCAGCAAAATATGAATTGCAGTGGTGATTATTGATTGTAAGAGATTTGCCTTGCAGGCAGAACTTCTCCATCTTTTTGCTAAAGCAAAAATCCAGCTCCTCTTTCAGTTGAGCCTTTTCTTGCTTTTCCTGAAAGAGAAGGAGACAGATCAAAGGTCTGAGGATAGGGTTTACCTCTCCTGAAAGGAGAGGTGGCAGTCCGTAAGGACTGACGGAGAGGTTGCTCCCTTTGTCACTTCGTGACACCTCCCTCAAAGTGAGAGATAAGAGTCTGTGCTAAATAGGCAATTCGGTCCCGACCCCGAGGATGCTGTCAAAACCATTGGTTTTGACTAAGGGAATAAGAATACAAACTTCAAACGGCGGGATAAAACCTGCCGTTTTGTTTTGCTTTGACGCGTTACAACAGCAAAGAAACTCATTTTTATACACACTGACCAAAAAATAATGCATAAAATTAGTTAATAATCCGTTGTTTTTTTGTTTAATTTATGGTAAAATGGCAGTGTTAACCTCAAATAATAGTTTATTCAGAGGTATATTAATTTTAGGGATCTTGTAATAACGAGGTCTTAGGAGGTAATAGAATTGAAATCTTATTCAGTAAACAACATCAGAAACATCGCAATTGCGGGTCATACAGGTAAAGGTAAAACAGCACTTGCTGAAGCTATGTTCTATGTTGCAGGCGTAACAGACAGACTCGGCCGTGTTATTGACGGCAACACAATAATGGACTACGATGCAGAAGAAAAGAAACGTAAGTGTTCAATCTCAGCTGCAACAGCATCATTAGAGTGGAGAGATACTAAGATTAACATTCTTGATGCTCCCGGTAAATTTGACTTCGCAGGCGGTATGGCTGAATCAATGCGTGCTGCTGACTGCGCTCTTATCGTTACATCGGCTTCTTCAGGTATCGACGTTGGTCTTGAAAAAGCTATCAAGGCTGCTGATGCAAGAAAAATTGCAAAATTCTTCGCTATCACAAAAGTTGACGGTGAACATAGAGATTTCTATAAAACATTTGATACATTAAAGGCTCACCTCGGCACAAAGCTCTGTCCCGTTGTTGTACCCTATATGAACGGCGGTACTTGTGAAGCATTCGTAAACCTTTGCTCAAACAAGGCATTCAAATATCCCAACGGCCGTCCCGTTGAAATTGAAATTCCCACCGATGATAACATTGTAGCTATGAGAGCTGCTCTTGAAGAAGCTGTTGCTACAGTCGACGAGGAACTTATGGAAAAATTCTTCGAAGGTGAACCTCTCACTAAAGAAGAAATTATCCACGGTCTTACAAAGGGCGTTGAGACAGGTGAAATCTATCCCGTATATGCACTTTCAGCTACTAAGGTTGACGGCTGTGATATGCTCCTTGATGCTATCGTTTATTCAGCTCCCTCACCTGATAAAGCTAAGCCCGAAATCGCAAAGAATGCAGACGGCGAAGATGTTGAAATCGTATGCTCGGAAAAAGAAGATCTTGCTGCTCTTTGCTTCAAGACTATTGCTGACCCCTTCGTTGGTAAGATGTCATTTGTAAAGGTGCTTGCAGGTAAGATTACTCACGATACACCCTGCTATAACTCAAGAACAGGCGAAACTCAGAAGATGGGTAA
>JAZQZO010000074.1:0-2038 GCA_045634065.1 Acutalibacteraceae bacterium | reverse complement strand
GGCTACGATCCGACTTAAGAGAATTTTGCTTTTTGCACCCACTGCTCGTGTAACTTCGAAAGTTGCAGTTGCTGCGAGGGCCGCCAGAACCGCTGTTATAATTGCTTTCATATCAAAGATAACTGTAAGCAAGAAAAGAACAAGACAGATGCATATAACAATTGTCGAGGCAGTTCTTTCGCCTTTAAATAGCTTTTTCTTTGTTTTTGTTGTGTTTGACATAAAATTCACCTATATTTTACTGTCCTGAAAAGGACATTTCCTTTCAGATTTATACACCGCCAAATCTGCGGTTCCTCTTTGAGTATTCTTCTATAGCTCTGTCAAGATCATCGGGAGTATAGTCAGGCCAGAGTACATCGTCGATATAAATTTCAGAATAAGCCGACTGCCACAGAAGATAGTTTGAGAGTCGGTATTCGCCACTGGGTCTGATGATCAGATCAGGGTCGGGCTGACCTGCAGTGTAAAGACCTGCCGAAATCATATCCTCATCTATATCTTCTATGCGTACTCTGCCGTCTTTAACACCCTGAGCGATGTTTCTGACAGCGTTCACTATCTCAGCTCTGCCGCCATAGTTTACAGCAACATTGATATAGGTCGTATCTTTGTCGCTGGTTCTTTTTTCAACGATATCCATCATTTTGACAATATCCTTAGGCATACCTTCTCTTGAGCCGATGAACCTTATGCAGTAGCCTGCCTCTTCGTTTTCCAGGGCTCTCTGCTGCATTTCATCAAGATATTTGCGAAGCAGATTCATAATAGCTGTGACTTCCATTTTACTGCGTTTCCAGTTTTCTGTTGAGAAAGCGTAGAAGGTCACATACTTAATTCCGATCTTGGTGCAGTATTCGCAGATTTTGCGGAAAACCTCTGCTCCCCTCTTATGTCCCTCTGTTCTTTTCATACCTCTCTGCTTGGCCCAACGACCGTTTCCGTCCATAATAATGGCAATGTGAGCAGGGAGATTTTTTTCTTCGTTTGACATATTAACAGTCTCCTAATAAGCGATATCAGTCGCCCTAAAAAATGATTATACAGTGGTTGCCATATGACAACCACTGCTGAGATATTGTTAGATTTCCATAATTTCCTTAGCCTTAGCAGCTGCAAGATCATCAACTTCCTTAATGAAGTTATCCGTGATCTTCTGAACTTCCTTTTCGCCGTCTTTAAGGTCGTCTTCTGTGATTTCTGAAGCCTTCTTCATAGCCTTGAGCTTGTCAACGCAGTCACGGCGGATTGAACGGATTGCAACCTTTGAGTTTTCACCGATCTTCTGAATTTCCTTTGCGAGTTCCTTACGTCTGTCCTCTGTAAGAGGAGGGAATGTAAGTCTGATAACGGAACCGTCGTTCTGAGGGTTGATGCCGATATCTGAAGTCTGTATAGCCTTTTCAATAGCCTTAAGCACTGATTTATCCCAGGGCTGAACAACAAGAACTCTTGCTTCTGCAACTGAGATTGAACCGAGCTGGTTGATAGGTGTTGGTGTGCCGTAGTAGTCAACTGCGAGCTTGTCAAGAATCTGAGGGTTAGCTCTGCCTGCACGGATTGCACCATATTCTGCTACGAGGGCGTTAACTGTCTTACCCATCTTTGTTTTTGCGGTTTCAAATACTGTCTTCATAATTAATTTCCTCTCTTATGTAATTGAAATAATTTACTTTATCAATATCGCATTTCTGCGTTATTTATTATTTTACTGTTGTACCAATTGTTTCGCCCTGAAGAGCTCTGACAATGTTTTTGGGGTCATTGAGATTGAAAACAAGAATCTCGATGCCGTTATCTCTGCAAAGTGAAGCTGCTGTTGAGTCCATAACCTTAAGATCTTTTGCAAGAACTTCTGCGTGAGTAAGTTCATCGTATTTAACAGCGTCACTGAACTTGTTGGGGTCTTTGTCGTATACACCGTCAACATTTGTTGCCTTGAAGATAATCTCAGCTTCGATTTCAGCGGCTCTGAGTGCTGCTGTTGTGTCAGTTGAGAAGAAAGGTAAGCCTGTGCCACAGCCAAAGATTACAACCT
>JAZQZO010000073.1:0-2671 GCA_045634065.1 Acutalibacteraceae bacterium | reverse complement strand
GATATTATCGTAAATTCTTCTGCCCTGTGCCACAGCGGCTACGATAGTAGCGAAGTTATCGTCAGCCAGAACCATATCAGCTACGTTCTTTGTAACATCGGTACCTGTGATACCCATACCTACACCGATGTCTGCGCTCTTGATTGAGGGAGCATCGTTTACACCGTCACCTGTCATAGCAGTAACATAACCCTTGCTCTTCCAAGCGTTAGCAATTCTTGTCTTATGTTCGGGCTGAACACGCGCATAAACGAATATGTTTTCAACTATTTTTTCAAATTCTTCGTCTGAGTACTTATCAATATCTGCGCCCATCATAGCCTGACTGTCATCGGTGAGAATACCAAGCTCTCTTGCGATAGCCTTAGCTGTGTTTATATGGTCACCTGTAATCATAATAGGTGTAATACCTGCACTGCGACATTCAATAATAGCATCCTTTACTTCGGGACGTACAGGGTCAATCATACCTGTAAGACCGATGAAGATCATATCATATTCAAGTGATTCTGAATCAAAAGTCTCCGGAGCTGAAGTATACTTTTTATAAGCAACTGCAAATACACGAAGAGCCTTATTACCCATTCTTGTGTTTTCAGCGGCAATCTTTTCACGATGTTCATCGTTCATTGCGAGAACTTCGCCATTGATATCGATATGTGTGCACTTCTTAAGAATTTCATCGGGAGCACCCTTAGTAAACTGTACGAAAGCACCGTCGTGTGCGTGTACTGTTGACATCATCTTTCTGCCTGAGTCAAAAGGCACTTCACCGATTCTGGGGTATTTTTCCGCAAGAGCTTCCTTAGGAAGAGAAAGAGACTTTGCGTAGTTGATAAGAGCAACTTCGTCAGGTTCACCTGTACCCTTGCCGTCTTCTGAAACTTCAGCATTTGTGCAAAGAGCCATAGCTGTAGCAAGATGGTTTTCATCGGGAGCATAGTGGTCAACAACAGTCATTACATTCTGTGTAAGTGTACCTGTTTTGTCTGAGCAGATAATCTGAGTACAGCCGAGAGTTTCTACTGCATTCATCTTACGGATAATAGCGTTCTTCTTAGACATATTTGTAACACCGATTGAAAGAACGATAGTCATAACAGCCACAAGGCCTTCAGGGATAGCTGCAACTGCAAGAGCAATAGCTGTGATAAATGAATCGAGTGCTACTTCATAGAACTGACCCTCAGCACCGCTGATGAAGTGCATTGCAATATTGTAACCAAAGATAACAACACATACACCGAGAACGAGCTTTGTAAGAATTTTTGAGAGCTGTTCAAGCTTGATTTCAAGAGGAGTCTTGCCTTCTTCGGCAAGTGAAATAGCATTGGCTATCTTACCCATTTCTGTATCCATACCTGTTGCCACAACAACAGCTTTACCACGGCCGTAAACGAGAGTTGAACCCATATATGCCATATTTTTACGGTCACCCAGAGCAATTTCACTTTCGTCTTTCTTGCCCATAAGTGCATTTACAAGCTTCGTTACGGGAACAGACTCACCTGTAAGGGCAGCTTCTTCAATCTTCATACTTGCGCACTCAAAGATACGGCAGTCGGCAGGTATAGCATCACCTGCATCAAGAAGAATAACATCACCTACTACAAGATCTTCACTCTTAACAGTTACGATCTGACCGTCACGAAGAGTCTTTGTTGTTGCTGCTGACATTTTCTGCAGTGCTTCAACAGCTTTTTCAGCTTTACTTTCCTGCATAACACCGAGAACGGCATTAATAATAACAACAGCAAGAATAATAATAGTGTCTGTAGGGAAAAAACTGTGACCTGCAGCTGAAGCTTCAATATATTCCGTTACTGCTGAAATAGCTGCAGCAATAATAAGAATAATGATCATAGGATCTTTGAGCTGGTCAGCAAAGCGTGCAAGGGTTGACTTTTTCTTAGCTTCCTGAAGTTTGTTCTTACCGTATTTTTCAAGTCTTGTCTGAGCTTCGGCATTGCTAAGCCCCGTAGGTGAAGACTGCACCTCGGCAAAAACTTCATCTGCTGAGTGGAGATAATGTTTCATACATAGTTTCCTTTCTTTTTAATCAGTTTATCTGATTATATATTATTGACTTTTCTCTGAGAATATTTCCTTTTATCAGCATAACTCCCAAGGGATTTTATCTGTGGCGTGAGTTTTCTTTTTCAGCGTAGCTTTAGCATAATTCCAAATCATTCAAAAAGACCCTTAACAGAACACTTTCGTTCCGTTAAAGGTCTTGCTACCTGACATAGGTCTGTAAACCAGCCGTTAGGCGGATGTTGATTTACAGCTTAGAGCTACTCCCCTTATTTTAAAAGGACATTCTCATTATAACAATTATATTATCACAACAGGATAATTTTGTCAACTGTTGACTGTTTGTTTTTCTTCTTCAGTTTCTGCAGCTTGTTTTTTTCTTCTGCCTGATAAAAGCAGATAAACCGAAACAGGCATCACTGCTATTACTGTTGAGGTTGCTGCAAAGAGAGCATCGTTTATAGTATCAAAGACACTGTTAAGGGCAATGTTTTCTGCACCAAGACCGAAAATCTTATAGAAGGTGCTGTCTGCTTCGGGTATCCATCTGTAGCCCTGGTTCACAGTGCCCCACAGGAAGTCTCCCACAAACTCTGTCATTTCATGAACAGGTATAATCATAAAGGAAAATACTGCA
>JAZQZO010000072.1:0-3351 GCA_045634065.1 Acutalibacteraceae bacterium | reverse complement strand
GAAAGAGGTGTGATTTTTTTGAAATATCCCTCTTTTGTAAAGAAGAGATTAACGGCATAGTCGGGAATCTCTTCAACGCTATCCTCAGCTTCAACACCTGTTACATCGACTATTTCACTAAGTCTTTCTTTACCGTACTTTTTGATAACATCCTGAAGCTCACCGATGATGATTTTTCTCACTCTTGTCTTTGATGAGAGAATATCCTGCATATCCTTGATAGTTGCTTCGAGATTTTCAATATCTTTCAGACGTTTGAGAATATACTCCCTGTTGAGATGACGAAGTTTAATTTCAGCAACATATTCAGCCTGGATTTCATCTATACCAAAGCCGATCATAAGGTTAGGTATAACTTCGCTTTCTTCATCGGTTTCACGAATAATTTTAATAGCCTTATCAATATCAAGAAGAATCTTTTCAAGACCTTTAAGAAGACGCAATCTGTCCTGAGCTTTTTTAAGTTCAAATGAAACTCTTCTGAATACACACTTACCTCTGAAACGAATCCATTCAATAAGAAGATCGCGTACGCCGAGAACTTTAGGATAACCGTCAATAAGCACATTAAAATTGCAGGAGAATGAATCCTCAAGAGGAGTCATCTTGTAAAGCTTCTGCATCAGTTTGTCGGCATCAGTACCACGTTTAAGGTCAATAGTAATCTTAAGACCGGACTTGTCGGTTTCATCTCGGATGTCGGTAATTTCCTTTATTGATCCTGCCTTAACCTTTTCGATAATCTTATCAATAATCGCTTCAGCAGTTGTTGTAGGAGGAATCTGCTTAATATCAATACAGTTGAATTCCTTATCATATTCATACTTAGCTCTGACTTTGATGTTACCTCTACCTGTACGGTAAACCTCAGCCATAGCATCTCTGTCATAGAGAATCTGACCGCCACCAATGAAGTCGGGAGCAGGCATAGTTGTAAGGCAATCGTGATCCTGATTTTTAATAAGCTCAATGGTTGTTTCACAAAGCTCTTTAAGGTTAAATGAGCAGATGCTACTCGCCATACCTACGGCGATACCGAGGTTAACGTTAGCAAGAATTGAGGGGAAAGTTACCGGCAGAAGTGACGGTTCTTTCATTGTGCTGTCGTAGTTATCTACAAAGTCAGTTGTATTTTTATCAATGTCTCTGAAAAGCTCGTTACAGATGCCATCAAGTTTAGCCTCTGTGTAACGTGCAGCGGCATAGTGCATATCTCTTGAATACGCCTTACCGAAGTTACCCTTTGAGTCAACAAAGGGATTAAGCAGTGCCTCATTACCGCGGGAGAGACGTACCATTGTTTCATAGATAGCAGCATCACCGTGGGGGTTAAGACGCATAGTCTGACCAACGATGTTAGCCGATTTTGTTCTGCCACCTGTGAGAAGTCCCATCTTATACATTGTATAAAGTAGCTTTCTGTGTGATGGTTTGAAGCCGTCAATTTCAGGAATAGCACGTGAAAGGATAACGCTCATAGCATAAGGCATAAAATTTATTTCAAGTGTGTCTGTAATCTGCTGGTCAATTATTTCACCAGCATTAGCAATGTGAGTATTTGCAAGCAAATCTCTGTCTGCGATTTTATTTTTATCTGAATTTTTCTTTCTTGCCATAAATGTTTTCCTCCTTTCCTTAGCTTACATCAGTCATATCAATGTACATATGTCCGTATTTTTCGATAAACTCTTTTCTACCGGTAAGATTATTACCTTCAAAAAGCTCAAATTTTTCAGCCATAAGATTAGCATCAGCAGGGTCAATTTTAATAAGTCTACGAGTAGCAGGATTCATAGTTGTCAAATTCATCATATCCGCTTCGTTTTCACCAAGACCTTTTGAGCGCTGAATTGTATATTTCTTGTTGCCGATAGCTTCAAGTGCATCTGCTTTTTCTTTTTCTGTATAGGCGAACCAGGTTTCATTACCGCAGGTAATTTCATAAAGAGGTGATTCTGCAATATAAACCTTGCCCTCTCTGATAAGTGTGGGCACAAGACGGTAAATCATTGTCAGAATAAGGGTACGAATCTGATAACCGTCAACATCGGCGTCGGTACAGATAATAATCTTGCTCCAACGAAGATTGTCCATACTGAAGGTGGACATATTCTTCATACCTTTAGCGTGAACTTCAACACCACAGCCGAGTACCTTTAAAAGGTCGGTAATTATTTCGCTTTTAAAAATCTTTTCATATTCTGACTTAAGACAGTTGAGAATCTTACCGCGTACGGGTATAACAGCTTGGAATTCCGAGTCACGGGCCTGCTTACAAGCACCAAGAGCTGAATCACCTTCCACGATGAAAAGCTCTCTGCGGTCGATATCCTTGCTTCTGCAGTCAACGAACTTCTGCACTCGGTTAGCCATATCATTTGATGAAGCCAGGGTCTTTTTGATATTGACTCTTGCTGCCTCAGCCTTTACACGGCTTCTCATATTTATAAGTACCTGATCGGCTATCTTATCAGCTTCTAACTTATTTTCGATGAAATATACTTCAAGTTGATGACGGATGAACTCTGTCATAGCTTCCTGAATGAACTTATTTGTGATAGCCTTTTTGGTCTGATTAAGATATGAGGTTTCGGTTGAGAATGATGAGGAAACGAGAATCAGACAGTCTGCGACATCCTGGAATTTGATTTTAGCATCACTCTTTGTGTATTTGCCTGTCTGCTTGAGATAAGCATCAATCTGTGCAACGGTTGCACTCTTAACGGCATTATCAGGTGAACCACCGAACTCAAGAAAGCTGGAGTTATGATAGTACTCAATAAGTTGCTTCTTATTTGAGAATGCAAGTGCGAGGTTGAGTCTTACCTTGTATTCAGGCAGGTCCTCTCTGTCCTTACCGCTTCTTTCTGTCTGCCAATACTGCACAGAGGAAATTGCATCCTCACCTGCAAGCTCCTTAACATAGTCACTAATACCGTTTTCGTAATAATAAACAAAGGTCTCAAAACCATTCTTGACCTGATTTTTAAGTTCAAAGCGTACTTTCGGATTAACAATAGCCTGACGCATAAGTGTTTCCTGATAGTACTCGAGAGAAACATCAATATCGGTGAAAACCTCAAGATCGGGCTTCCACTTGATACGTGTACCCGTATCTTTTTTAGCGTAAGGCTCACTGTGAAGACCTCCGATGTTCACACCTTTTTCAAAGCGAAGTGTGTGTCTTTCGCCACCTGTTTTGATTTCGGCCTCCATATATTCACTGGCAAACTGTGTTGCACAAAGACCAAGGCCGTTAAGACCGAGAGAGTACTCGTAGCTACCGCCTGAGTTGGTGTTATACTTACCACCTGCATACATTTCGCAGAAAATAAGCTCCCAGTTAAAGCG
>JAZQZO010000071.1:0-4282 GCA_045634065.1 Acutalibacteraceae bacterium | reverse complement strand
TGTATTATGAATATGGCTGTTCACGGTCTTAATGCTAAGATTGTATCAGGTGACGAAGCAAACAGCTTTTACCACGATGCACATAACCTTGAGGGTATGTGTGACTATGTTATGGCGAATCCTCCCTTTAATGTTGACAAGGTTAAATCAGAGACGGCACAGAATGCGGGACGTCTTCCTTTCGGTCTGCCTGGTGTAAACAAAAATAAAGAGATAGGCAATGGTAACTATCTCTGGATTTCATATTTCCATGCTTACCTCAAAGAAACAGGTAGAGCAGGCTTTGTTATGGCTTCGTCGGCAACAGATAGCCAGGGCAAGGATAAAGACATCCGTGAACAGCTCATTAAGACAGGCGACGTTGATGTTATGCTTTCTGTTGGTAATAACTTCTTCTACACCAAGAGTCTGCCTTGTACCTTATGGTTTTTTGATAAGGCCAAGAAAGCTGAAAATAAAGACAAGATTCTCTTTATTGATGCAAGAAATTATTATACTGTTGTTGATCGTACTCTTAATGAGTGGTCAGAATGGCAGATGAAAAATCTTAATGCCATTGTTTGGTTGTACCGTGGTGAGCTTGGCAAATACCGTCAGCTTCGTGCTGAATATGAAACAGCAATCATAGATGCTATCAGAGCTTTACCTGAAGCAGGCAAGAATCTTGCAGAGCTTCTCGACGAGGGATCAAGAGGTCACTTTAATGGTAATATGCCTTATATTGACGGTAAGCTGGATCTTACTTTTGTAAAAGAAAGACTTGATTGGCAGATTGAGGTAACAAAAAAATGTGTTGCTCTTACCAAAGAGGTGCTTAAGCTCAGAAGTAAGAAGCTTATTGACAGTGAAGCAGAAGCCTTTACTGCAGTGCTTAATGACATCAAGACTATTATCAAAGAATACGAATGGCTTACAGAAAAATTTGGAGACGGAGAATACAAAGACATTCTCGGTCTGTGTAAGTGTGCCGATATTAATGATGAGGTCAAAGAAAAAGGCTACTCACTTACACCGGGTGCTTATGTCGGAGTTGCACCCATCGAGGATGACGGTGTTGATTTTGCTGAGCGTATGGTAGAGATACATAAAGAACTTCTTTCGTTGCAGGAGGAGTCAGACGAGCTTATGAAAACTATCTCCAAGAGTTTGGAGGAGATGGGATTATGATCTTTAACAAAACATCTTTGGGAGCCATATCAGTAAGTATTCAAACCGGACCTTTTGGTTCGCAATTGCACCAATCTGATTATTCAAATGAAGGCGTACCTGTTGTTATGCCGAAAGATTTAATAAATGGAAAAATCAGTGAAGAATCTATAGCACGGGTATCTTTGGATCATGTCAATCGTTTAAGTAGACACAAAATAAAAAACGGTGATATTTTATATTCTCGTAGAGGTGATGTTGGTAAGTGTGCATATGCCACCAATAAAGAATTAGGTTGGTTATGTGGTACTGGTTGTCTTCGTGTATCAATCGATCCTCAAAAGGCTGACTCTAAATTTGTTTTTTATTGTTTGCAAAAGACAGAAACTATTGGCTGGGTTATAAATCATGCAGTGGGATCCACTATGTTGAATCTTAACACATCCATATTATCTGATGTACCGCTGGAATTACCTTCTATTCAGGAACAGAAATCTGTTGTAAACATCCTTTCTGCTTACGACAATCTCATTGAAAACAACCAAAAGCAAATCAAACTTCTTGAAGAAGCGGCACAGCGACTTTATAAAGAGTGGTTTGTTGCCCTTCGTTTTCCCGGTCACGAAAATACAAAAATCGTTGACGGTGTGCCTGAGGGGTGGAGAAGGGTGCCTTTGTGCGAAGTGATTGGTTATGAAATTGGAGGAGGTTGGGGCGAAGAACAACCCACCGAAAAATGCGATCAACCTGCATATGTTATCCGAGGAACTGATTTGTATGATGTTACTCACGGAAGTGCAAGAAGCATACCATATCGATATCACGCACAAAATAATTTGGCCTCTCGTAAACTTCAAGACAGAGATATCATTTTTGAAGTTTCGGGTGGTAGCAAAAATGAAGGTGTCGCCAGGACTGCATTAATAACGCAACAGCTTATTGATTTTCTTGGCGAAAATGTCATTTGTGCAAGCTTTTGTAAATTAGTTCGAGCGAAAAATAAAAGTTATTCAAAATTTCTATACGATTCATTTCAATATTTACGTAATAGTGGTGAAACGGTAAAGTTTGACAAACTAAGTGCTAGTAGTATTGTAAATTACCGTTGGAAAGATTTTTTGGAACAGCAGGAGATATTAATTCCTGCTGAGAGAGTTTTGAAAAGCTATAATACTGTTGCAGAGCTTATACAAAAATCAATAGTTAATAAAGCTAGTATTATAGAACAAGCGAAAGAAGCTCGTGATCGTCTATTGCCCAAACTGATGAGTGGCGAGTTGGAGGTGTGAGGGTGAAAGAATTATACAAAAAATATAGACGTGAAATATGGGTTGGCGTTGTTGTTTCATTAATTACATCGGCAATTGTAAAATTTGGTGATTGGTTACTTAATATAGCTCCAACTATTGGTAACAATTTGTTTGACACTGTTTCAAATACTTTATATTCATTAGCAGCTACGCATAATGATAATATTTTGTTGCATGTTTTGCTATTTGGTGGTTTTTCGATTTTAGCTGCATATAGTTCAAAATCGATTATAGATTGTTTGAAAGCATATAAAAATGCTTTCGATTTGGAATTGAAGTGCAAGAAATATGGTCAAGATGTTTTGGAAGAAATTGCAGATGTGGCTTTAGCGGAGAAGATAAATGAAAATAAACAAATCGAAAGAAAATCTGTACCTGAACTTGTTCAACATGGTAAAAAATTAGGACACTCTGCGATACGGTTGGCTTTAATGGTTTTGTTTGCTTACCTTTTTATGGCTTTTTTTATAACTGCTCCAATGACAATTTCAAATAATTTTAAAAGTGATATTGTTAAGATTGCTCCATATGTAGAAGAATATGATGTGAAAAAATTGCAATCCGATTGGGTGTGTATGCGAAGCAAAGCTGACTATGACCAAATATATGAAGTAATTGACGGAGTTAAAGAAGCACATAAGTTGCCGGATTAAAAAGCTTTTAAATTATCAATTTAAAGAAGCTCGTGACCATCTCGTATCCAAACTGATTAGTGGCGAGCTGGAGGTATGATGATGAACATAGACTTGAAGAATATTCTTTTAGGTGCAGTTGGAAGTTTAGTAGCTACGCTTGTGCTGTTTCTTTTATCAAAACTTTATAAATCGGGCTATAAAAAAGATTTTGAGTTTTCTTTAGATATGGCATACACATCGATATATCAAGTAGAGAATTTACTTGGATATCCTAATGATTATCCTTTGGTGATAGCTCAAATTGATTGTCTCTATAGAAATGCTTTTGATATGTATAGAAGTTTGACTCCACTGTCATTATGGAGCAGACCTATCTCAAAAATACTTATTATAACTATATTAAACGATATAATTAGATCTTGTGAAGTTTCAAAGTTTACGACAATAGGGTTCAGCGGAGAAGATGAATGGGAAGCTCGATTAAAAAGAGTAGAAAAAGTTTTTTATAGGTATAAGTATTTGGATGATTCAAATGTTTCAACTGTTCGAGTGCAACTTGATATAATAAAAAATTTGTTAAATAAAAAAGGTGTCTGCAAATCTGTAAAAGAAGCTTTTGGAAATAAATGTGATAACCTTCCATATGAAGATTTTGCTATTGATGGGTTTATAAATATCAACTCGTTTAAACAAAAAAGTAATAATGTCGGAATACAAAAATATTGTTATAAAAAGGATAATTTTGAATTATTATTTCAAATAATATTTGGAACCAATCTTATTGAACCGATTATTAAAAGAATTAAACAAATCATAAAAAAATAGATAACTAACTAACAACACAAAGCCGGTGAACCAATGAGCTGGGAATATTCTGAAAATATACTTGTACAAAACAGTGCAGGTGATGTATTACAAAACAAGCTCGGTTGGGAGGTAGTCTTTGCTTATGACAAAGAAAAATTAGGCAAAGACGGTACCCTCGGTAGAAAATCATACGAGGAGATAGTACTTACAAGGTACCTGAAAAAGGCCTTGTTTGATAATAACGACTGGATGACAGAGGAGTATTGTTCTTCTGCCATTAAGACCTTATGCTCTTATACCGCCTCTGCGACTCTTATGCAGATAAATGAAGAGAAATATAATATGCTTCGTGATGGCGTACCTGTGCAGTTTAAAAAGCCTGAC
>JAZQZO010000070.1:0-2688 GCA_045634065.1 Acutalibacteraceae bacterium | reverse complement strand
CGTTCAATATCAAAAAGCTTTTCAATCTTCGGAATTGTTTCCAAAGTCGCTTTTGCGATTTTGAGCTTATCCCGTATAGGCTTTATTTGTGCGGATATACCTCTGATTTCTGCTAAATACATTTCCTTATCATCATCGGTTTTAGCTCGTCTGCGTTTGTTATCGGTCTTTGAGCGTTCTTCTTCAAGTTGGCATATCTGCATTGATAATTTGCCTATAAACGCTTCAAGCTCTGGCACGGTGTTGATTTGTTCATCGTGCAAGAGCCTGAACTGTTTTTGATATTGTTCAAATTTTCTTAATTCCTGCCTCAATACAGGAGATAACGGCGGTGTGTAGTTTGGTTTTGGTGTGCTTGGCTTTAAGAGTTCCAATAGTAAATAAAACAGAGCTTCAACAGTATCCATATATTTAACACGCCGTAATTGATACTCAAGCTCCATAAGCGGAGTGTGCTTCGGTTTTGTTCTTTGAACACGCTCACTTTTACCAAATGAACTCACAAAAATTTTATTGTCGGCAATTCGTCTTATGATTCTTTCTCTTGTATAGTCTTTGCCCAAACTGTCAATTCGGACAGCTCTTTTCCAACCTTTTGCAATAACTGACGGATGCTCCGTCATAATATTGCGGTTGAATGTGTATCCGAAGTTGCCCATTATTCGTTCAAACTCCAAAAGATTTCCGGCTTGTTTTATCGCCAAATCAACATCTTCACGAAGAATATCCCTATGAGTTTTACCGCCACGTTTATGTATTCAATAAGCATTTCTGTCGGCATTGTAAAATTTTGCTCCCTCAATAACCGACTTTCCGTATTCCTTACATACCGCATCGGATATTTCTCTTAACCGCCTATGATCTGAAATATGGTTTTCAAATTTAAGTCCCGTTTTAAATGAAACGGAATTTATGACAAAATGGTTATGAAGATTATCGGTGTTTAAATGCGTAGTAACAACAATCTCATAATCTTTACCCCACATACGCCGTGCAGTTTCAAGTCCTATCTCAAAAGCTTCTTTAGGTGTAACTTCCCCTGACCTAAAACTCTGATAACCGTGATACGCTACATTACCGCCTGTTTTTCCGTGTCGGCGTTTCGTTGCCATCATTTGTTCATAGGCTCTTACGGGTGGGCAGTTGATAGCTCCGACAAATAATTGCTTATCCGTCTTATCATCGTTTGATACATATTTAAGAGCCGCTGCCAAGTCATCATCGAGATATTTCGGGTTAGTGGTCTTGTCAGGATTTTCTGCATATTTTACAACATCCTTTAATGAGCCTTTGACAGGCCAAAATCCCGTTGTTGCCATTTAGTCATCACCGTCCTTTCTGTCGGGTGTAAGAAGCTTTGCATAAATTTCATCAAGCAGTTTTAACACCTCCACTTGAAGTTCGGTACTGTTTAAAGTGCCGAGTGCTTCATACAAAATGCCAATTTTTTCTGTAAATTCATAAAAGCTTTCAGGTAAAAGAGCTTTGGGGGAATATCCCAAAGCTCTCTTTCTCAAATATTCAGAAACCGGTAAGCCGCATTTCTTGGCTTTGTTCTCTATGCGAAGCTTTTCCTTTTCGGTAACTCGCGTTTTTAATTGTGCTTTTCGTTCTTTCAAAATAATCACTCCTGACATAAATTTTTAGGGGGGATTGGGGAACTCCCCAAAGGGTAAAGGCAGGATTTCCGTAAGGAAGTCCCGCCTTTTTCGGAATTTGTGGTACACAAGTTCCCTGCTCGTTACAGTACCGGACATACTTTAGTCTTCCTGAACCGGTTCAGGTTTCTTATAACCTTCAAGTTCTTCGGGTGCATACCATATTTCGTATATGTTATATGGGACTCTATCTTTTTTGAATTTTCTACATTGATAGATGCAGAAATATACGGGTGCATTTTTCTCTAATTTCATAGGATCAAAATATTTAGCAACCTTTTTATTGATTGTCAGCCACAACTTATATCCACCGACAGTTATGATAAGCAAAATATATGTCTTTGTTTGCTCATCCCATAGTACATCTGTAACCCAGCCAAGTTCTTGTCCTGTAAAATATGGTTCTTTGTACTTTACTCCGTTGTAGGTAAGCACTCTGTAGCGGTTACCCTCCATTGATTTTTCGATTGTTATTTTTTCTTGCAAATTCTGAATTTTCTTCATAGTAAAATTCCTCCTGTAAATTTAATTTTGAGTATAAAAAATACACCTACCGATTTATCATCAATAGATGTATTAGTTTTCTTCATCAAAGCCTAAATCAACTTTGGTGAATTCCTGATAAGCTAAGCCTATCTTTGTTATTCGTTTTTGTACTCCGCTGTGATTTTTGTAACCAAGCTGTTCTGCGATTTCTTCCTGAGTGTATCCCTCCAATCTCATTTCAAGTATTTTTCTGTCTTTCTCTGACAAGCTTTCCATAAACTGTTTTATCATCACCTCCGATATAACTTGTTCCTCGGCATTTGCAGATACATCTTCAAAATCCAACTCTCGCCCGTCATTGTACTTGGCATATTGTTCGATTTCAGCATCAAGCGATACAGTAGGGTGCTTGGTTCGGGTATGATACCATTTTCGAGTGAAATCAATTTTTTGATTGCTTTCCCAATTATCAACAAAATCTTCAAAGCAACGGTTTTCTTTTATAACTTCAATCACTTTGTCGATGTTGTATTGCTTCATAACT
>JAZQZO010000069.1:0-6921 GCA_045634065.1 Acutalibacteraceae bacterium | reverse complement strand
GCCTTGAATATTATGTTAAATTTTCGGTTTTCAGTGGAATTTAAAGTTCATATGTGTTACAATGCTATAATGTAATATTGTATAAGAATTACTATATCTTCGATACAGGAGGCGCAACTATGAAAAAAATTGTTGCAACAGCTCTGATTGTTTTTATTATGCTTTGCACTTTCACCGCTTGTAAAAACAGCGATAATGTTAATACAGACAGCGATATAAAGGTTATCGACTTTGATACAACCAGACCGACGGAAAAGCCCACAGAAATAAAACCAAATAAAAACATTAAAATCCGCGTACCCTCTTATCTGATAGAAAGCGAAGCGGGCGGTGACGTGAAAAAATACGCCGCCACATACGGATATGAAATCAAAGAAGATGAAGACGGCAATATGACTATGAAGATGGACGGAAGGACTTATTCTCTTTTACTTTCAGGCATCGGATTGAGAGTTATGATTGCTTTGGGTGAAATTGTAGATTCAGGCGATTACCCTTATATCGTCAGACTCGGTGACTACAACCAGGATTACAGTTATATCCTTATGTTGGTAAATTCTCAGAAGTACAACAAGTCAAAAAATGCACCATCTTATGAGGAACTGTCTGAAATAATCGGATTACACGGTCTTTACTATCAGGGATTCACAACTGAAGAGGAAAACAAGTGCGAAGTTATTTTTGCAGACCACAAGTCAGGCGAGATAGTCCACAGAGAAGTTTATACTAATTAATAATAAAAACCAAAGGAAGTAAGGTGACTAAAAATGAGTTTTATCGAATTTGATAAAGTTTACAGAAGATACCAGACAGGCGAAGTTTCAATACCCGCCGTTGACGGTGTTTCCTTTCAGATAGAAAAAGGTGAATTCTGTCTTATCGTCGGTACCAGTGGTGCCGGTAAATCAACAGTTCTCAATATCTTAGGCGGTATGGATACCTGTGACGACGGCAAGGTAAGAGTTGCAGGCAAGCCCATCAATGACCTTTCAAAGGCTCAGCTTGTTGACTACAGAAGATATGACGTGGGCTTCATCTTCCAGTTTTATAATCTTGTACCTAACCTTACAGCTCTCGAGAACGTTGAGCTTGCAACACAGATGTGCAAAAAGCCCATAAAGGCTGAAAGCATTCTTGCAAGAGTCGGACTCAAGGACAGAATGGACAACTTCCCTTCTCAGCTTTCAGGTGGTGAACAGCAGAGAGTTTCTATCGCCAGAGCATTGGCAAAAAATCCCAAGATTCTTCTGTGTGACGAACCTACAGGTGCTCTTGACTATCGTACAAGCAAACAGATACTCAGTCTTCTTCACAAGACCTGCCGTGACACGGGTACAACAGTAGTTGTCATCACCCATAACGGTGCTCTTGCAGCTATGGCTGACAGAATCATCACAATGCGCTCAGGCAAGGTAGTTCAGATTGCAGTAAACGACCATCCCGTACCCGTTGAAAGGCTCGAATGGTGATAAAAAAATGAAATTCAGTAACGTTCTCATTACCGATGCCCTCAGAACTGTCCAGAAAACCAAGTCCAGATTTTTTTCCATTATGGCGATTGTTGCTCT
Source organism: Acutalibacteraceae bacterium (assembly GCA_045634065.1). Classification (GTDB taxonomy): domain Bacteria; phylum Bacillota; class Clostridia; order Oscillospirales; family Acutalibacteraceae; genus UBA6857. The sequence goes on along the minus strand of JAZQZO010000069.1, from coordinate 5,353 downwards.
TGGTGTAAGCTTCTTTACAGGTATGAACGCCGTAGCACCGGATATGTATGATACAATGCTTGACTACGCCAAGACAAGCAATATGGCAGATATTCAGATTATTTCCACTGCCGGTCTTACGGATAACGATGTTGCCGTAATTCAGTCCATCAACGGCATCGAAGCTGCAGTAGGCGAAAAATTTGTTGACGGCGTCGTCAAGGTCAACGGCGCACCTGTCAGTGATACCGACGGTTCCGAGCTTACTGTAAGAGCTCTGCCTATTGATCTGAACAAGCTGGCAAATGTCAATGCAGGCACAGACGACCGCAGTTTTATGAACCGCCCTCAGTTAGTGGAAGGCTCCTGGCCAACCTCACCTAACCAGTGTCTCGTTGACGAAAGTGCACTTTCAACTCCCGATGAATTCAAAATCGGTGCAGTACTCTCAATCGAAGGTGAAAACAAAGACCTTACAAAGTCACTGACTAATCAGGAATTCACTGTTGTCGGCATAATCCGCACACCTCTTTATATCTCTTACGAGCGAGGATATACCACTATCGGTACGGGTAAGCTTGGTACATTTATGTATATTCCCGCTGAAAACTTCCTTGACGATTATTACTCGGTAATGTATATAAAAATCGCAGGCAGCGACAACTATGATCCCTATTCAGAAGAATACGATGCTTTTATCGGTCAGTATACAGACTATATCAATTCAATTTCTCAGGAAATGCTTTCAGGCAGAGTCAACTCACTCAAAGCACAGTACTCTTCAGAAGTGGCAAACGCCGAGATCGAATATGCTAAAGCTAAAACTGACACCGAAACAAAACTCGCTTCTGCCGAAGAGCAGATGAAAGAAATCCTCGATATGGCAGAAAACGGTGAACAGAAGCTTCTTGAATATAAACAACAATATAATGAAAAAACTCTGGAAGCAAAAAATGCCATCGACTCGGGTAAGTATGAACATTCCACTCAGTATGCACTCTGGGAAGCTAAGATGCAGGAATATAATGAAACCAAGGCACTTATCAAACAGCACAAAAATGCCGAGCAGGAATATAACAATGCAAAAACCGAGCTCAATGTAGCCAAACTTCAGGTTGAATCTACGGCTTCAACCGTAGACTATCTTTCAGACCTTATCGTCGCCACACGCTCCGCTCTCGATAATTTTGAAGAAACTCAGTCCGGCGGTGTCGAGGGTATGATTGACCGCTTGCTTGAAAGCGGTATAGTTGGCGAAGAAATGGATCAGATTGTCAGCACCATCAGAACAATGACAGCTGTCGGTACCGCAAAAGAAATGGCAGCATATATGGAACCTCAGCTACAGTCTCTTGAAATCAAACTTGCCGCATCTAAAAAAGATCTGGCAGACGCCAAGACAACTCTCGCTCAGAAAGAAGCTGAACTCAAGCAGGCTGAGCAGATGATAGCTAAGCTCAAACAGGCAGAAGCTCAGATGGAAAGTGCAGAACAGCAGTTAGCTGAAGCAGAAAAAGAGCTTACCAATGCAGGCTACGATATTCAGTTCGGTGAGCTTGAAGTTCTCACTCAGCTCAGCGATATGAAAAATCAGATCAACCTCTATGAGCAGAGCTTGATGATGGCAAAAGAAAAAGCTTCAACTATAGAAGCAGATTTTGCAGCAGCCAAACAGAAAGCTGAAGAACAGCTGGAAAGTGCAAGACTTCAGCTCGAAGATGCAAAACAGTTCCTTCTGAATCTCGATTCGGCAAAATGGACAGTTTCAAACAGAGGCGATGCACTTTTAGGCTTTGATGGCTATGCAGAGGTAGCAAACAGAACAGCAGCTCTTTCAGCCATATTCCCCTGGTTCTTCTTCCTGGTTGCAGCTTTGGTTTGTCTTAACACAATGACAAGAATGATTGAAGAAGACAGAACACGTCTCGGTACCTTTAAGGCTCTCGGTCTTACTGACACAGAAATTATGACAAAATACATCGTCTATGCTTTACTCGCTTCATTAATCGGAAGTGTCGGCGGCTCCCTATTCGGCTTTGTATTTTTCCCCTTTGCAGCATCATCAGGCTTCCAGATACTCTTTGATATGCCAAGTCTGATTATGTCCTACCGTTTTTCCTACGGTATCGCAGGCATATTCATTTCAGTAGCTATTACAGTTTTCGCCGCATATCACACCTGTTACAAGAGTCTCGCCGTTGTACCATCAACTCTTATGAGATCAAAGGCGCCCGTATCAGGCAAAAAGATACTTCTTGAAAACCTGCCCTTCATATGGACCAGACTCAACTTCACCTGGAAAGTAACCTTCAGAAATGTATTCAGAAATATGAAGCGCTTCGTAATGGCAACGCTCGGTGTTATGGGCTGTACAGCCCTTCTGGTTGCCGGCTTCGGTCTCAACGATTCAATCAACGATACCCTTGCAAATCAGTTCACCAACGAAGACAGAGTCTGGAGCTATGATATGCAGATAGTTCTTAACGGTGATTTCGATACTACCGTCACAGAGTGTCAGGGATATAATGCGATAAGAAACAACGCCCTTATAAAAGAAGCCACTCTCAGCTATATGAAAGTATATAACGCTATAAATACAAATAACGATAAGTTTCTTGAAGCGTATCTCCTGGTACCTGAAGACGCATCGGCTCTTGGCAATTATATCAACCTTCACGAAAGAGGCGGTACTGCTCAGCATCTTCTTTCAGACAACGGAGCTATCATCACCGAAAAACTGGCTAAGGATATGGATGTAAAACCGGGCGATCTTATCACATTGGAAATCAGTGACGATCAGAGAGTTCAGATTCCTGTTTCAGCTATCACAGAAAACTACGCTTTTCACTATGTATATCTCTCCAAGGCACTTTATGCAAACATCTTCGGTTCAAATCCGAGATATAACTATGTCACAGCCAACCTTGCCATTGATGACATCTCCAACGAGCAGAAGGTGCAGCTGACAAAAGATTTACTCGACGAATACGAAATAAGTGCAGTCGCCTTTACAGACCAGATTCAGGATTCTTTTGCAAATATCCTTGACTCTATCGAATTTATCGTTATAATTCTTATTGTATCGGCAGGTCTGCTTGCTTTCATAGTTCTCTATAACCTGTCAATTATCAATATCACCGAGCGTATAAAAGAAATTGCAACTCTCAAAGTCCTCGGATTCGATGACGGAGAAGTTTCAGCTTACATCTTCCGAGAAAATGTTATCCTTTCAATTATAGGTATGACGGAAGGTGTCATAGCAGGTATACTACTTCATAAACTGGTCCTCTTTATGGCAGAGGTTGATATCGTTATGTACGGCAGAGACATCCACTTCGCAAGCTATATCTATGCACTTGCTATGGCTTTCGCCTTCTCAATGTTTGTTAACGTTGTTCTTCATAAGAAGCTTCAGAAAGTGGATATGGTAGAATCTCTTAAATCAATAGAATAATATTAAAATTAACGGTGGGAGTCACCCGATTCCCACCGACAAAAAAGGTCGTGAATAAATGCCCCTTGTAAATATGAAAGATCTGCTCCTTAATGCACAGAAAGGCGGATATGCCGTCGGCTCATTCTCCATTGCAAATATGGAAATGATTCTCGGTGTCATCAAAGCAGCAGAAGAAACAAAGTCACCTATTATTCTGCAGATTGCAGAAGTCAGACTCAACCACTCACCACTTGCTATCATCGGTCCTACAATGATAGCAGCGGCTAAAAATGCAAAGGTTCCCGTAGCGGTTCACCTTGACCACGGCACAACTCTTGAATGTATCAAGCAAGCTCTTGAGCTTGGCTTTACATCAGTAATGTTTGACGGCTCACACTTAGATGTAGAAGAAAACATAGCTATGACAAAGAAAGTTATAGAAATGGCTAAGCCCTACGGTGCAGCGGTAGAAGCTGAAATCGGATGCGTTGGCGGAAGTGAAGATGGCAGTGTTGACATCGCTATGAGATGCACCTCACCTGAACAGGCAAAGCATTTCTATGAAGAAACAGGTGTCGATGCTCTTGCAATTGCTATAGGTAATGCCCACGGCTTCTACAAAGAAGCTCCCGAACTACGATTTGATATCCTCCAGCAGGTAAGAGATTCTGTAGAAGTTCCCCTCGTCCTTCACGGTGGAACAGGTATCGAACCCGAGGATTTCATCCGTTGTCATCAAAGCGGCATAAAGAAAATCAATATCGCTACAGCTACTTTCGCATCAGTTGAAAAGCAGGTCAGAAGTGATTATGCCGAGAATAAAATTGGCGGCTACTATGACCTTCATCAAAGCGAAATCCAAGGCGCGTACAACAACGCTAAAGCTCATATGGAAATTTTTTATTCAGTGGGCAAAGCCTGAGCCAACTATGAATTATGAATGATGTCACCTGTGGTGCATCACATATAGAAAGGAAGAAACCATTATGAAATATGTAGAATTTGATCAGAGCAAACCCCTTGATGTTATCCCTATCGGCAGAGTTGCCATTGACTTTAACCCCACAGATAAGAACAGACCTCTCGCTGAAAGCTGCAATTTTAACAAGTACGTTGGCGGCTCACCCGCTAACATTGCAGTCGGTCTTGCAAGACTCGGCAAGAAAGTCGGCTTCATCGGCAAGGTATCCGACGACCAGCACGGCGATTTCGTTGTTGACTATTTCAACAAAGACGGCATCGACACTTCAAATATTTTCAGAGCTAAAAACGGCGAGAAAATCGGCCTGACTTTCACTGAAATCAAGAGCCCCACAGAAAGCAGTATCCTTATGTACCGTGACTGCATCGCAGACCTTATGCTCGAGCCCGAAGAGGTAAGTGAAGAATACATAGCATCAGCAAAGGCAATTGTTATTTCAGGCACAGCACTTTCAATGAGTCCCTCAAGAGATGCAGCTCTCAAGGCTATGATGCTGGCTAAGAAAAACAATGTAGTTGTTATCTTCGATATCGACTACAGACCCTACACTTGGAAGAATAAGGACGAGATTTCAGTTTACTATCAGATGGTGGCAAGAAACGCTGACATCATCCTTGGTTCAAGAGAAGAATATGACCTGACAGAAGCTATCACAGGTGTTTGCAAAACTGACGAAGAAAGCGCAAAGCTCTGGCACTCATACGGCGCTAAGATTGTTATCATCAAGCACGGCAAGGACGGCTCAACAGCCTATACAAACGACGGCAAGAGCTACTCAATCAAGCCCTACCCCGTTAAGGCTATGAAAGGCTTCCGTCGCGGTGACGGCTATGCAAGTGCATTCATCCGCTGTCTTCTTGAAGGTTGGGAAATGATTGATGCTCTCGAGTTTGGTACAGCTTCAGCTTCAATGCTTATTTCAGCTCACAGCTGCTCAGCGGCAATGCCCTCAGTAG
>JAZQZO010000068.1:0-5455 GCA_045634065.1 Acutalibacteraceae bacterium | reverse complement strand
TTTCACGGAGCCGCTTCTCACCTTCACATCAAACTAAAAAGACACAGCCCGGATACTGAAAAAACGGCTGTGTCTTTAAATATTACGAAGAAATTTGTCAGCTTCTTTTCTGCTTTTGAGAATAACGATATTTTTACCCTCGGCACTTTCCAAAAGTTTGTAATAACGCCGTCTGTTTTTTAGGTTAAAAGTGAGTATAAACCAAAAGAAAGTCAGATCAAACCTTTCACGGCAGTTGCCACCCATATCATCTCTGACCTTGCCATAGTTTGAAATCACTCTTTTTAGAGCGCCGAAAAAACTTATATAAGTAGGGTAGTCAAGATAAATCACCGTGTCGCAGTGGCTGAGTCTCATTGGTATGGTGCGGTTATAGTTGCCGTCTATAATCCAGCAAGGTGCCTGCATTTTTTCAAGCAGTATCCTGTCGAAATCTTCACCGCGGATACATTCCCATTGACCGGTCCACTGTATTTTATCAAGATGTATCAGCGGTAACCCGGTTTTGCCGGACAAAGATTTTGATAAAGTAGTTTTACCGCTTCCGGGACAACCGATAACCAGTACTTTTTTCATATAAGTCCCTCTTCTCTTATTTTTTCACGCAGAGCTTGGAAATCTTCTAATGCCAAAGCCTTGTTGTTTTCGGTACGAAGCAGAGCCGACGGATGAAATGTACCCATAAAGAGAATTCCGCCCTTTTCAATGAACTGACCGTGTTGAGTGGTTACACGGAAATCGGGTGACATAAGTCTTTGTGCAGCTATTCTTCCAAGACAGACTATGATTCTTGGTTTGATTAGTTTTACCTGCTGGCGCAGATATTCAATGCAGACATCCTGCTCTTCGGGTTTGGGGTCGCGGTTCATAGGGGGTCTGCACTTAACTATATTGGCAATATAGATATTGGTATTTCTGTCGAGATCGATGAGTGAGAGGTACTTGTCAAGGAGTTGTCCGCTTTTGCCTACAAAGGGTATGCCTTGAATATCCTCCTGTTCACCGGGCCCTTCACCGACAAACATTATTTTTGCGTTTTCGTTACCCACACCAAAAACCACATTGCATCTACCTGAGTGCAGACCGCATTTATGGCAGTTAAGGCATTTGTTTTTCAAATTTTCAAATTCAGTAGTCATAAAATTCACGCCCTCTGAATGTAATATCTTGCTTTTATAATACATACAAATAGATATACAGCTTTTAAATAAATGTTAACAAAATTATAAAAAATGGAATATTTGTTGCGTTTATTTCCAAATAGTGATATCATATGGTAAAAATTTTGGGAGGCTATTTATGAAAAGTTTCATTAAGAGAACGTCTTTTATTTTGTTTTTTGTTCTGATTCTTTCCCTCAGCGTTGTTATGTCAAGCGCTGCATCTGAATATAAATTGAGCATTTCTTCCAGAAGTATGAATGTAGGTTTGAATCAGTATACTCAGGTAGAAGCAGTAGTAGAAGGTCTTGAATTACAGCCGGAAATCAAGTGGTCTACCTCAGATGAAAGTATTGCCACCATTACTTCAGAAGGTAAGTTAAGAGGTAAGGCACTGGGTAATTTTGAAGTTATTGCAACAGCTGTTGTCGGCGGTGAAACCGTTACATCAAAGTTCCCGATGAAGGTTGTAAAGAATGAAAATCAATTCAATTCCTACCTTGAATTCAATGACCTTGTTTCATATCAGTACTGTTATGATTACTGCGGTTACTATTATGCCAACGACAAAAAGTCCTGGCAGAGGGAATTCGGTTTTGCAAGAATATATGACTATATGTCACCGTACATAGGTTTTGAATACGATTATATGCGTGTATTCTTCACATACGATAACCAGGATTTTATGGTTCAGTTGTGGAAGGGTCAGTATCTGGCGTTATATGGTGGTGAAATCGGTATCTACCACAGAGATGCAGACGGTCTCAAAAGAGCGGATAATGTATTGTATAATGCCGCTGAGAAAAAATATTGGCCTACAATGGATATGAGTGTTTACCATCAGAAAAATGAAGGTGACTCACCTGAGGAATACGAACTTCTTTTCAAGCGCCCCGTTGATAAATATTGGTGGTGCACAGGCTTTGTGCCCGGTCTTATCAGAGACAATGACCCTGCAGATGAGCTGCGAATAGAGGCTGTTCTTACATTTAACGACAGCACTATGGCTTCTCTCTTTGCACAGGAGCTGGGCAATCTCGGATTTAAAGAAGCAACTTCTGCAGAAACCGTTGAGCTTGACGGCTATTATATCGACGGTGCTGACGTTACAATTTCCTGGCAGAATCTCATCGAGCCTGATGTTGAAAAGGACTGGAGCAATATCGGTATGTTCCTTCTTGGTATGTTGTTGACATTGTTTGCTAAGTGGGGATTACCCGAGCTTATGAAAATGTTTGTTAAATAATTTTCTCCCTGTACTGCAAGAAAAGCAGTGCAGGGCTTTTGATTATGGCAAAAAATATATTATAAAAATAAAAATCTATGTTGCATTTGACAGATTTTTGTTGTAAAATGTTTTATGTAATTTTAATAATACTATTTTTGGAGGACAATAATATGAACAGACCTGTTTTAATCGAAACATCAGCAAGACATATCCACGTTAGCCGCAGAGTACTCGATATTCTCTTTGGTGAAGGCTATGAACTTACAAATAAAAAGGACCTTTCTCAGCCCGGTCAGTACGCTTGTGAAGAAAGAGTACAGGTAATCGGTCCTAAGGGCAGTTTCCCTGCAGTTTCAATTCTTGGCCCCGTACGTCCTGAGACACAGGTTGAACTCAGTGCAGGTGATGCACGATCAATCGGCGTTAAGGCTCCTATCCGTGAGTCAGGCGACCTTGAAGGCAGCGGAGCTTGCAAGCTTGTTGGTCCCAAGGGTGAAGTTGAACTCAATGACGGCGTTATTATCGCTAAGAGACACATTCATATGACACCTGCCGATGCAGAAAAGTATGGTCTTGTTGACAAGCAGATTGTTTCAGTTAAGGCTGACAGTGACGGACGCGCTCTTATCTTCGGTGATGTTATCGTAAGAGTAAGCCCCTCGTATGCTCTTGCTATGCATATTGATACAGATGAAAGCAATGCAGCTTCCTGCACACCCGGTATGGAAGGCGACATCATCTGATTTCGGTTATTCCGATTATGCGGTCGCTTAAATGCGGCCGCTGAATTTTTAAAAGGAAAGAAAATCTTATGAAGAAAATTCTGCAGAACATAGCTCTGATTCTCATATGTGTCACAGCGCTCCTGTCTTTTGGTTATATCAGTTTAACCTTTATAGGCGGGGGAGATGCACTTGCGCCTTTTGTCGGGGCTACAACTGCACAAACCACCACCCAAAGTACCACGCAGGAAACCACCACAACCGAAGTTGTAACTACTACAGAAAAAATCACCACTACCAAGGCGGTAACAACTACTCTTCCCACAACAACAGCTGTGGAAGAAATCGATGTTGAAAACTTTACAATAATTGACTATTTCCCTTTATCTCTTGCGAGTGGAGGATCCTGGGATATCAAGCACTGTCAGGGTATGGCAATTGATAAAGAAAAGGGATATGTTTATTATTCATTTACCAATACCTTTGTCAAGTGTGACTACGAAGGCAATGCTATCGGCAGCATTACAGGTATACAGGGTCATCTTGGAGATATATGCTTCAACGAAAAAGACGGCAAAATTTATGCGTCTCTCAATCCCGACGGCAAGAGGGCCTTGTACCTGGCAATAATCGATGTGGATAATCTCAATAAAATGAATGTTGATGCCGTTAGAGGCGGACTTATCAGAACCGTTCACCTTACTCACGTTTGGAAGGATTTCAGTGCGAGAGTTAAAAATGAGGGCAAGACATATAACCGTCGCTACGGTGTTTCCGGTACTGATGCTATGTGTTTCGGTCCTTCTTTTGAGACGGGAAAGGGGAGTTATCTTACTATTTCCTGTGGCACGACGCCTCAGCTTGAAAGAACTGATAATGACTATCAGGTTCTTGTGCAGTATGATGTAACAGGTTGGTGGGATAAATACGGACAACCTCTCAGATATGACAAGGTACACCATATCGGGCCCAAGGACATTCACGGAAAGTTTTTTGTCTATACAGGTAACACCTACTACGGTGTGCAGACTATGACTTATTTTGATGAACTTAATCTGTGGTTCCTCAATGTATACGTAACAAGGAAAGATAACTTTCCGAAGTATAACCTCTTTATTGTAGATGGTGATATAAAGCCGAAAGAAAAAGCGCTTAAGGGACAGGAAAAGAAAGATGTTCAGAAAGTGCTGACTCTTTATAAAGACGGAAATTTTGATGAAGAAACAGGTATTTACGGTTGGCAGGCTGCAGAGGGCTCAAGGGGGATGCAATATCTTTTCAACGGTCTGTTTTATATTATTCATCCCTATAAGACCTGGTACGGTAAACAGACTGCCGTGGCTTATCTCTATGTATGGGACCCCTCGAAGGCTGACCCCTTTACAATAGCTGCAGGAGTACCTGACGACTACACAATCTCAAAGAAAATTGTCAGTAAAAATAAAGGAAAATAAGGAGAAATTATGGGCAATCATTTTTTTGCAATGCACTCAAGAATGAAATATATCAACCGTTGGGCTCTTATGAGAAACACGGTCAGTGAAAATATAAGTGAACACAGTAACGATGTGGCTGTTATTGCTCACGCCCTTGCTATTATGAAAAATGTGCGCTTCGGCGGAAATCTCAATGCTGAGAGAGCTGCATTTCTTGGTCTGTATCACGATATGACCGAGATTATCACGGGTGATATGCCGACACCTGTGAAGTACTACAGTGAAGATATGCGTGACGCCTTTAAAGAAGTTGAAGACAGAGCAGGACATCACCTTTTAGAGATGCTGCCGGAGGATATGGCAAAGTACTATGAAAGTGCATTTTTTAAAGCTGACGGTGATGAATATCTCTGGCAGATTGTCAAAGCAGCGGATAAAATTTCGGCACTTATAAAGTGCATAGAAGAGAAAAATGCCGGCAATAATGAATTCGGAAAAGCTCTCGAAAGCACAAGGCAATCTCTTGATAAAATGGGTATGCCTGAGGTCGACGCTTTTCTGCAAGAGTTTCTGCCAAGCTTTTATCTCAGTCTTGACGAACAGAACAAGGCTTCATTTTAGTCAGTATTGCATAGTTTTGTCGGCGAATATTGTCTATTTTGTTTAGAATAACAAATTTTTAAATATTTAATAAAAAATTAGCAAAACAGTTGAAAAATCAAAATAAATCAGCTATTATATTAGGGTAGATTTTTTTAAAAATTCAATTGAAATATTGGAGGAAAAAATTATGTCAGTAAAAGTTGCTATTAATGGTTTCGGCCGTATCGGTCGTCTCGCTTTCCGTCAGATGTTCGACGCTGAAGGTTATGAAGTTGTTGCTATCAACGACCTCACAAGCCCCAAGAT
>JAZQZO010000067.1:0-2722 GCA_045634065.1 Acutalibacteraceae bacterium | reverse complement strand
TGCTTTGTTATTATATACTATACACTTGAGAAAGTCAATAGGTTTTTGAAAAAAACTTGAAATTTTTATTCTTCGTTAGTTTCCTCGGTGGTTGTTTCTTTTTTCTTGGTAGTTGACTCGGTTTCCTCTGTTGTGGTTTCTTCAACTTCATCCCAGACAGTGAGGATAATTTCCGTGCCCTCGTCAAATTCAAGGCCTGCAACTTTACTCATAAGGAATACTTCACCCTCGGTTTGATTGCCGTCATTTTTACGAAGCTCCTGCTTGACGGTGAATCCTGCGTGTTCAAGTTTTTCTTTAGCAGCCTGATAGGGCATACCGATAACATCAATAAGCTCAATCTGAGCCACGCCTTCACTGATAACAATTGTAATCTGTGTGCCACTGAGTACGCTTTCACCGGCAGTGAGTGACTGACTGATAACCGCATTCTTTTCGTAATCCTTGCTAGGCTGGAATCGATATTCGATAACAAAGTTACGGTTGAAAACTTCATTGGTTTTGATTCTGTCATAGGTGTGAACCTTGAAGTCGGGCACAGTGACATAAGTACGTTCATAGTTAGAGGTACTCTGTGTGGTTGTCGTGTTGTCGATATCTGCGCCCACATCAACGACATCTTTATTCATAGGCAGGAAAGAGATCCCTGAAAAAAGTTTATCAAATACAGGAACTTCAAAGCTATTGTAAAGAACTGTGGTGTAAAGCAGACTGAAGAGTACGAAACAGCCGATGATGACTCCTGAAAAAGTTTTAATAACGAGAGGTACTATGCTGTCTGATGAAGCAGATTTTTTCTCTCTTTTTGGAAGCCTTGGCATATTGAACTCGCGGACAACTTTCTCTTTGAGTTCTGCCTTGGGTTGTTTTTTAGGTTCAGCAGGTTTAACAATTTTAGTTGCCGGCTTGCCGGGTACCTTGGGTGCTGATTTTGCAGAGGTTACCTTTTGGGGTGATGTAGTATGCTGAATCTGAGCTTTGGGAACATATAGCAGGGCCATAAGCTCATCTATAGTGCTGATACGGTTTTCAGGTTTAACGGCAAGACCTCTGATGATAGCGGATATTTCATTTTTAGTCAGGCTTTCAGCTATATTTGAGGGGAGTATCATATCATCCTTGACAGCTCTCTTGGTACTATCGGCAGGAACTGTGCCTGTAACTGCATAGTAGAGAAGGGCAGTGAATGAGTAGATATCACTGTGAGGACCTGCCTGAGGTTCTTCACCGTAAAGTTCTAAAGGTGCAAAACCTGAAATGGGTTTAGCTCTGAGTGAGCTGTTTATGCTGTGACACTGCTTGATTGCGAATCTGCCCAGGTGAATTTTTCCGTCAGCACCGACGAAAACACTTTTAGGGGAAATTGCACCGTGAATCACACCGATACTGTGAAGCTCTTTAAGTGCAACGAGGATATTTTTTAAAGCAGATAATGCCTTCTTAGGAGGCAGAGGAGACTTTTCCTTGAAATAAGATTCAAGAGTGATAGAATCCTTATACTCGCAAACGGCGTAAGCTGTTGAGTTATAAAGAAGAATATCTGTTACCTGAGGCAAGCAAGCGTAGCCAACGGTTTCTTTAAGGTCAGTCCACAGATCAATGAAGCTCTGCAGAGTACTTCTAAAGAGATCTTCATAACCGAATTTGATAGAAACCTCAGTAACGCCGAGAGCTCTTGAAACAATTTTTTCAGGATAGAACTCGATAATATTTACAATTGTTTCTGTTTCAGTGTCCAGACCTATGTAAGTGATTGAATCTGTTGAGAAGGATTCGACTTTGCCCACAAGATATTTATCTGAAACTATACTGCCTTTGCTGAGAAAAGGTGCAGTCTGAGAAGAAAAGGCATTATAACTGCAGTGAGGACAAACTGTAATATCCTCATCAATTTCTTTCATACAGCCCATACAGTAATTTTTCTTTTCAGTCATTTGAAAACCTCCTGACTTTTAACGTTAATCCATCACCAATTTTACAGAATTCGTGAGAAAAAGTCAAGATGTATATTAAGCAGCAAAACCGTTTCTTTTATCCTGTTTGCTGACAGTGCTTCTTACAACGGCCTTTTTCTTTGACTTTGTTTCAGCTGAGCTTTCCTTTGACTGACTGCGAAGAGAAGCTATATAAGAATCGAACTTGTCTTCGAGTGCGATAAGCTGTTTTTCAAAGATGATACCTGCTGCAAGAAGAAGACCTACGATAACAAGTGTTGTTGTGAAGTTGCTGAATAATTCTACCATAATGTGTACCTCCTAAAAGAACATTCGTTCTGTGTCTATGGTTCTATTATACACCATTGTCACAATTTGTCAAGACAAATGTTCGGTTATTTTTAATTTGCTGTCCGAATAAACGGACTTAGCACAAAAATCGACAAATTAAGAGTGCTCAGATATCAAAAAAGAAGTCGTATTTTTGTTGATTTTGACATCCAATCAATTTTAGAAAACTAATGAAATATATACTATTGTATGCTATAATATATATGAATAACTTTATTCAATCGGAGGAGTAAATATGTCATTTGTAAAAAAAGAATTCACATTTAAATCAGTTTCAGGTTTAGCAGATATCCATTGCGCATCTTATGTTCCCGAAAATGGTGAGGTTAAAGCTGTGCTTCAGATAGCTCACGGTATGGCAGAACATCTCGAAAGATACGAGGCTTTTGCAGAGGTACTCTGCCGAAACGGCATTGCTGTGTACGTCAATGACCACC
>JAZQZO010000066.1:0-12720 GCA_045634065.1 Acutalibacteraceae bacterium | reverse complement strand
GGCTACGATCCGACTTCACGCCGAACTTCCTTCGGCGACGGAGCCGCCGCCCGCCCTCTGCATCAGACTGAAAACAAAACAGAGGACACCGAAGTGTCCTCCAATAAAAATCAGTTATAGCTTCTCGCCATCCGGGCATATCTGAAATCCTCATAAGCAATATCCCCCGATGAGCGGTAAATGCTCAGCACAAGACCGATAGCAAGATACAGACAGATTACCGATGAACCACCTGCACTGATAAAGGGAAGTGTAATACCGATAACAGGCAGAAGCCTAGTACACATACCGATATTGATGATAACCTGAGCCAGAATCATAAATGCAACACCGTAACTCATCATCTCTGCCGCAAAATTGCCGGAACGTTTACCGACTTTTACAATTCTTATAGCAAAAAGAGTGAAAAGAAGAATAAGAATAAGCGCTCCGATAAAACCAGTTTCTTCGCAGACAACAGAGAAAATCATATCATTCTGTCGTTCGGGTAAAAGAGTGCTGTGAGAAAGCTCACCTTCAAAAAGACCCATTCCCGAGAAGCCTCCGTTTATAATGGCCTTTCGTGCCTGATTCTGCTGATATATCTCCGTAGGATACGCCTCCGGATTAAAAAGCGCAAGGATTCTGTTTCGCTGAATATCATCAAAAATTTTCAGCCAGATTACCGGTGAAGCCGCAAGTACAGCTAAAGCTCCTGCAGGGAAATAGAGCCAATGCACCCCTGCTGCAAACATCATTCCGATAAACATAATAATAAAGATGAGTGCCGAACCCATATCACCCGTTGCAACAACAAGCAAAATAGGAATAACAGCGTGAGCACAAAGGAAAAAGACGTTTTTAAGAGATGAAATATCATTTTTCACTTTGCTCAGATGATAAGCAAAGGTAATAATAAAGCCTATCTTCACAATTTCCGAGGGCTGAAAATACAGTGAGCCTATTTTGTACCAGGAGAAGGCATCGCTTCTGCCCTCAGGCGAAACACCGAATTTGAAAAGTCCCAGCATTGCAACCACACAGACAAACCCCACCAAAGGCCATAGCTTAATAATAATGTCATAGTCTATAAACGAAATTATCATAGCAGCAAATAGTCCGAGACAAGTTGCAAGAATCATAACCTTGGCATCTCGCGAAAAGAAACTGTCACCGCTGAAGGTGGCACTACTTACCATAAGGATGCCGAAAGCAGAAAGAGCCAGACAGATTGCAAGAAAAAGCACATCCGTCTGCCGTATTCCTCTTCTTATGTTAATATGCTTTAAAACATTTTTTATATCTTGTAAATTCAATTATATCACATCCGAAGTTTTATTGTAACTTTCAATATATTATATTATGAATAGCTAAATATTTCAAGAGTAAAGTTGACTTATTGATTTTTTATGATACAATATAGCAGTAAAATATACTTAAAAGAGGTGAAAGTTTTGCTCAGATTTGTTTCAAAAAGTGTCAGCGATACAGAAAACTTAGCCGAAAGACTCGGTAAGGTTGTCAAGTCAGGCAATGTCATAGCATATTTCGGCGGTCTCGGTATGGGTAAAACTGCTTTCACCCGAGGTCTTGCAAGAGGAATGGGAATTAGGACTGATGTTTCAAGTCCCACTTTTGCAATAGTGAATGACTATGGTGGTAACCCTCCCCTTGTACATTTTGATATGTATAAGGTTGAGTCCTGGGATGACCTTTATTCAAGCGGATTTTTTGACTATCTTGATATGGGTGCCGTTCTTGCAGTTGAGTGGAGCGAGAACATCGAAAACGCGTTGCCTGAGAGTACCGTCAGAGTGACTATCGAACAGGGCGAATCACCCGAAGAGAGATTTATTACGATTGAAGGAATAGATGATGAAAATTTTAGCAGTTGATACAAGTGCCGTATGTGCTTCTGTTGCAGTGACAGAAAACGGCAAAATACTTTCCGAAAGCAGTATAAACACAGGTCTGACCCACTCAAGAACCCTTATGCCTATGATTGATTCTGTTCTGAAAAACGGCGAGATTGATTTAGGCAGTATTGACACTTTTGCCTGCAGTGTTGGCCCCGGCTCATTCACAGGCATCAGAATCGGTGTTGCAGCTATCAAAGGCATTTGCGATGCTCTCGGCAAAAAGTGTGTACCTGTATCAACACTTGAAGCTCTGGCATATAATTTAGTGGGCAGATGCTGCACAGCAGTGAGCGTAATGGATGCAAGATGTAATCAGGTTTATTGTGCTGTCTTTCTTATTGACGGTGAAGAGGTTACAAGACTCACTGAAGATATGGCACTGAAGATTGATGATCTTGGCAAAATGCTGGAAGACTATGAAAATATTATCTTTGTAGGTGACGGTGCCAAACTTTGCCATAAGGCACTCGGATACAAAAAAGCTCCAGCCAACTGCGAATATCAGAAAGGCAGCAGTGTTTGCTTCGCGGCTGAAAAGCATCTTGACGTGGCTCTCGATTCAAAGGAGCTCCTGCCTGTTTATCTTCGACTTCCTCAGGCTCAAAGGGAACTTAAGGCAAAACAACAAGCTTAAAACTAATTTTGAGAACTGCCGTTGGTGGTTCTCTTTTTATTTGAGACTTTCAAAGAGGTGGGAGGCGGCTCCGTGAAATCGCTGAAAGCGATTTCCGAGGAGGCCCACACAGTGGGGCGTCCTCGTGCCGGACTTCGTCCGGCAACGGAGCCGCCGCAACTATCCTCCACATCCTGCTACAAATAAAAAATTACCAATATTTGTATATATTGCATAACAAACCTTAATTTTGCCAACTATTATTTCTACAACATTTAATTCATATCTACTTGCTATGAATTGCTTTTAATGATATACTACCTTTAAAGTAGGAATTATCACAAAAAAGAGGTGATTTAAGATGAAAATATCCACCAAAGGCAGATACGGACTTCGCATTATGACAGACCTTGCCGTAAACGGAGCAGACTGCTGTGTTTCCCTTAAGGATATTGCCGAAAGAGAGCACCTTTCCGAAAAGTATCTTGAACAGATTATCAACCTTCTTTCAAAGGAAGATCTTGTAAAATCTGTCAGAGGTGCAAGGGGCGGTTATCATCTGACGAAATCACCTGAAGAAATTACCGTTGAAGATATTCTCAAAGCAACCGAAGGCTCACTTGCCCCTGTTGCCTGTGCAGAAGATAACGGCAAATGTGAAAATTACTGCGACTGTGTTACGTCCTTTATTTGGACTCAGATATACGAAGCGACAATTTCAGTAGTAAGCAAGATAACTCTCAAAGATCTTGCTGAAAGAAGCGTTGCTTCAGAAAAATCCGGATTGGAGTGTATTAAAAAATGAGATTTGTATACGCAGATAACGCTGCAACAACTTCAGTTTCAAAAAAAGTTGTTGAGGCTATGCTCCCCTATATGACAGAGCATTTCGGCAATCCCTCAAGCCTTTACGGTATCGGTCAGACTGCGGCAACTGCAGTAAGAACAGCAAGACAGCAGGTAGCATCTGCCCTCGGTGCTGATGAAAAAGAAATCTTCTTCACCTCAGGCGGCAGTGAAGCAGACAACTGGGCAATAAGAGGTGCAGCTGCTCTAGGCGCAAAGAAAGGCAAGAAGCACCTTATCACAACAAAATTCGAGCATCACGCTGTACTTCACACTATGGCAGCTTTAGAAAAAGAAGGCTTCAAGGTAACATATCTTGACGTTTATGAAAACGGTATCGTTAAGGTAGAAGATGTAGAAAAGGCAATCACAGACGAAACCTGCCTTGTAACTATTATGTACGCTAACAACGAAATCGGCACCATTCAGCCTATCGCAGAAATCGGCAAACTCTGCCACGATAAAGGCGTACTCTTCCACACCGACGCTGTTCAGGCTGTAGGTCATGTTAAAATTGATGTAAAAGAGCAGAATATTGATATGCTCTCACTTTCAGGTCACAAATTCCATGCTGTTAAGGGTATCGGTGCACTTTACTGCAAAAAGGGACTTCGCCTCCCTAACCTTATCGAAGGTGGTTCACAGGAAAGCGGTCGCAGAGCAGGCACTGAAAATGTACCCGGTATTGTAGGTCTCGGTGTTGCTATCACAGAAATGAATGAAAACCTTGAAGAAAACTACATCAAAACAAAAGAGCTTCGTGACAGACTCTTCGAGGGCGCAAGCAAAATCACACACTCAAGAATCAACGGTGACAGAGAGCAGAGACTCCCCGGCAACTTCAGTATGTGCTTTGAGGGTGTTGAGGGCGAAAGCCTGCTTCTTATGCTTGATATGAACGGCATCTGTGCTTCAAGCGGTTCCGCTTGCACATCAGGCAGTCTCGATCCCAGCCACGTACTTTTATCAATCGGTCTTAAGCACGAAGTTGCTCACGGCTCACTTCGTCTTTCACTTAATGAACACAATACAGTAGAAGATGTTGACTATATTCTCGAGGTTCTTCCCAAGATTATCGAAAGACTCCGTGATATGTCACCTCTCTGGGAACACATACTTGAAAACGAAAAGAATAACTAAGGAGATTAACAGAAATGGTATACAGTGAAAAAGTAATGGAACATTTTGCCAACCCTCATAACGTTGGTGTAATTGAAGATGCAAACGGCATCGGTGAAATAGGTAACGCTAAGTGTGGAGATATTATGAAAATGTATCTCAAAATTGAAAACGACATCATCACCGATGTTAAGTTCAAGACCTACGGTTGTGCAAGTGCTATTGCAACAAGCTCAATCGCAACAGACCTTATCAAGGGTCAGCCTATCAGCGAGGCTCTCAAGCTCACAAACAAGGCAGTTGTTGAAGCTCTCCACCATCTTCCCGCAGTAAAAATTCACTGCAGTGTACTTGCTGAGCAGGCTATCAAGGCAGCTCTTGCAGACTACTACAAGCGTCAGGGCATCGATCCCGAACCTATCGTAGGTAAGATCGAGGATCACGACCACCACGACAGCTGCTCATTATAATTAGGAATTCAAAGAACCCCTCTGTCACTTCGTGACATCTCCCCTTTCAGGGGCAACAAGGTAAAGTAGCACCTACGGTGCAATTATAACGCGGGGAAGCGAGTGCAGGAAACGTCTCTCTCCCCGCCGTTTTTATTTCCACGATTCGTAGGTTGTAATTTTCTTCGGCATAACTTATAATGTATTCACCAAGCCAAAGGAGTACCTCAATGAACACATATATCACAGCACAGACTATCAAGCGACTTCGTGAAGACAAGGGGCTGACCCAAACTGCCCTTGCAGAACTCATAGGTGTCAGCAGTAAAGCCGTATCAAAATGGGAAACCTCAAAAGGTCTCCCCGATATCTCACTTATTGAGCCACTCAGTCAGGCTCTCGGTGTTTCGGTTATGGAACTTATGTCCGGTGATACTGTTATAAATAAAAACACATCTTCAAACATTCTCTTTTCTAAATTCTATGTCTGCCCTGTCTGCGGAAATGTAATCCACACCACAGGTGCCACACTTGTCTGTTGTTGCGGCATAACTCTGCCTGCTCTTGAGGCTGAGGATATTGACGACTGCCACACTGTTATCATCGAGCCCGTTGAAGACGAGAAATTTATCACAGTACAGCACCCTATGACCAAAAGCCATTTCATCTCTTTTATGGCTTATGTCACTTGCGACAGAATTCAATTCATCAAGTTTTACCCCGAGGGCAACGCTGAAACAAGAATACAATTCCGTGGCAGAGGTTATCTTTATATTTACTGCAATAAACACGGTCTGATGAAAAAGAGAGTATAACTTTAATATGATAATGCCGAGTGGAATTTCACCACTCGGCATTTAGTTTGAGATGAAGGTCGGTTGCGGCTCCACAAAATCGCAAAGCGATTTTCAGGAGCGCCACGTTGGGGCGCTCCTGAGCCGAACGCAGTTCGGCAGCGGAGCCGCCCACCACAGACCGAAAGTCACATATTAATTCATAATTCCTCATTCATAATTCATAATTATATGGTGGGGTGATATTATGTTCGCTATACTTGACACTACCGACAAAAATACAATCCTGCGAAAACCTGAAATCAAAAGCCAACGCTTCAACCTGCCCGACGGCGATGCATTCTTCACCGTCACGGCAGACAAACACCTTGGGAAAATACTCTGGAAAAAGCTCGAAACCTGCCTTGGCATACTCCGACACGAGCTTATCATAAGTGAAGACAAACCCATACCCGAGGGCATAAACATCACAAAATTCATCCCCGATATATTGCCGAGACTTCTTCTGATGAACTCTGCCACAGACTACATAACGACCCACAAGCACCACTTCCGCAATAAAGCACTCACTATCTTTGACGAAAAAGGCATATATACTCACTGCATCGAAAAACTTCTCCCCTGCTTCGGGAATATAAAGATAGTCACAGACTGCACCGAGAAATACCGCTCAATATCACAAAAGCTCCTCGAGACCTACGGCTTTTCTCTTATCGTATCAAATGAAGAAATCTTCGACTGCGATGTTGTAATCACCCACTCTTGCAAAGTCCCGCTTTATTTTGAGGGCACAGTTTTCACTAATGAAAAAAAATATCTTATGAATGCTACTGCCTTTTCGGGGAGCGAAATCATTTTGCCTGACAGATATGAAAATCTCAGACCCCAAAACATCGAAACCTTACTTTTCGCTTCGGCACTGTATGAAAAATGCGGTGAAAACGACCTTGGCAAAATCAAATATAAAGACTTTGGCTGTTGACATATTTTGCCTTAAGATATATACTTTTAATAATCGAAAAAGAGGTGAAAATATGACTTACACTCAGGCAATTGACTACATAATGTCAAGGCGAAAATTTCAAAAAAGCAACGGTCACGAGCGAATTGAAAGACTTTTGGAGCTTCTTGGCAACCCTCACAAAAAGCTGAAATTTATCCACGTTGTGGGTACCAACGGCAAAGGCTCTGTGTCGACAGCTATGTCATATATTCTCAAGGATGCCGGCTATAAAGCAGGACTTTTCACCTCACCCTATATCGTGGAATTCGGCGAGAGAATACAGATTAACAACACCTACATCAGCCACGAAGACATTGCCGACCTGACCTGTCTAATCAAAGAGAAAACCGACCTTATGGAAAGCGAAGATCTTTACCCCACAGTTTTTGAGGTGACAACGGCTCTGGCTCTTTTGTACTTTGCCAAAAAGGATTGTGATATCATTATTCTTGAAGCAGGCATCGGTGGTGAGCACGACAGTACTAATGTTATCCCCGCACCTCTTGAGTGCATTTTTATGAGCATCTCTCTTGACCACACAGAAATGCTTGGCGCTACTGTCTCAGAAATCGCAAAAGAAAAAAGCGGTATCATCAAAAAAGGCTCTGCTGTTATCTCCTACCCCGACACAGACAAAGACTTCGGCTATATTCCTCAATCGAAGGAAGCTGTAGATGTAATCGAAAGCAAATGCAAAACCATAGGCTGTGAATTGATTCTCCCCGACATCAATAAATTAGAAGTTATCAGCAGTGACATCTTCGGCTCGGAGTTTATCTTTGAGAATCAGAAAATCACTACAAGGCTTTGCGGAGTCCATCAGATTGCCAATATGACAACTGCCGTCACAGCTATGAAAAAGCTCCGAGACTTCGGCTTTGTCATCAGCAATGAAAACATTGCAAAGGGTATCTATAACTTTACCATTCCCGGAAGAATGGAAGTCATCTCTCAAACTCCTCTGATTATTCTCGACGGTGGTCACAACGAAGGCTGTCTCAAGGCTCTGTCAGCTATGGCTGAAAAATATCTTGCCGACAAGAAGATAACTCTGCTTATGTCATTTATGAAAGACAAGGACTACACCTCTGCCCTTTCTATTATCGCACCTTTGGCAGACAATATTGTTTTCACTCTCACAGACCCCATTAGAGGCGAAACTCCTGACGTGCTTGCAGAAGTCGCAAAAAAATACTGCAAAAACATCTTCACTACAGAGGACCCTGCCGTAGCCTACAGCAAAGCACTTTCACTCACAGATGAAAACTGCGCCCTCATAGTCACAGGCTCATTTTATCTTGTCAGCGACATAAGAAATATGCTTTCGAGATAAAATTTCATTCATCTTACCAACTTCGGCAAAAACTGCATAATTTATCCCTTATGATACTACTGCTATCATAAGGGATTTTTGTTTAAGGAGGTAATTTATGTCAGCAAAAATTGAGTATAAAGAAAAAGAAATCCGAGTCTATCTAAGTGGTGAAATTGATCACCACAGTGCTTCACTTATAAGAGCAAGCATTGACGATGCAATTATACACAAGCACCCATCGCTTCTTATTCTTGACTTCTCTGCCGTAACCTTTATGGATTCATCAGGCATAGGTCTTGTTATGGGCAGATATAAACTGATGAAAACCGTTCAGGGCAGAATCAGGGTTGAAAACCTCTCCCCGACTGCTTATAAGGTTATGGTGCTTGCAGGTCTTGAGAAGCTGGGTGAAATCAAACAAAAGGAGGTAGTATAAAATGGACATTATCAACGAACTTAAACTCATTATGGATTCACGAAGCATAAACGAGGGATTTTCACGAGTGGCAGTCTCTTCATTTATAGCTTGCACCGACCCCAACATAGAAGAACTCACCGACATAAAAACTGCTGTCAGCGAAGCTGTGACAAATGCAATAGTACACGGCTATAAAGAAAGAAGCGGAAAAATTTACATAACCGTCAGTATTTTTGAAAATAATATTATCAGAATTAAAATCCGCGACAAAGGTGTCGGCATATCCGACATTGAAAAAGCTATGGAGCCTCTTTTCACCACAGCCGGTGAAGAGAGAGCAGGTCTCGGATTTGCGGTTATGGAATCTTTTATGGATAAAGTCAGAGTTGCCTCAAAACCCGATGCAGGTACAACCGTAACAATGGAAAAGAGAATCTGGGGCAAAAGACTTTAAGAATTCGGAATTCGGAATGCGGAATGCGGAATTGCGACAAACATTCCCCCAAAAAGGCTTCTCTCACCCCGCCATATTTACACAGCCATAAATCTTTGTTAACTCTGCGGGAAGTATTTTCTTTTTGTCGGAACTTATCTACAATTCAGAATTCGGAATTCTGAATTGCGACAGACATTCATAAAGAAGGCTACTCTCGCCCCACCAGATTTGCACAGCCATAAATCTTTGTTAACTCTGCGGGCAGTATGTTATTTCTTGTTGGAACTTACCCGCAATTCCGAATTCATAATTCATAATTCCTAATTTTCAAAAGGGTGGTGTTTCGTTGACTGAAACAAACATTTCTAAAGAGGAAATGATTGAAAACAACTACGGCCTTGTCCACGCCTGTGCTAACAAATTCAGAGGCAGAGGTGTGGAATACGATGACCTTTTTCAGGCAGGCTGTATAGGACTTATAAAAGCGGCAGGAAATTTCGATTCAAGCCGAGGCTTTGCCTTTTCCACCTATGCAGTACCTGTAATATTAGGTGAAATCAAACGTATTTTCCGCGACGGCGGAGCTGTTAAAATCGGCAGAAGTCTGAAAGAAAAGGCGAGACACGCAATGAAAATAAAAGAAGATATAGCAACTGACCTTGGCAGAGAACCTACTGTCAGTGAGCTTGCAGAAAAACTCGGCGTCGATATTTCTCAGGCAGCAGAGCTTATCACTGTTTCAATGCCTGTCATATCTCTCACAGCCACCGATGAAAAGGGCACGGTACAGCTTGATATTCCCACGCCGGCACCGGAGGAAGAAATATCAGAAAAGCTCGCCCTTAAAACAGTAGTGGCTTCTCTTGAGGAGCGAGACAGAAGACTCATAGAACTTCGATACTTCAAAGGACTGACCCAGGTAAAAACCGCAGAAGAATTAGGTATGTCCCAGGTTCAGGTATCAAGACGTGAAAAAGCCATTCTTATTTATATGAGAAAAGCTATGTCATAATATATATGGAATTTTGTGGAAATATATGCTATAATTATCTCACACATTTTCGTGAGGTGTAAATTATGTCAAAATTAAAATATATATTATTCGTCTTGGTAGTATTACTGACGGGACTTCTGATTATGTTCTCCCTTTCACCGGAAAATAAAACAATGAAGCTTTCTGAAAAAACCTTGCTTACAAGTGCGGCAGTGTCCGACAACAGTATTTTCTTCTCAGATAAGAAAGTCAGAGACCTTAAGAAAATTGCTTCTTCGGGCGTGCTGGAAATGTATATTGACGAAAGCAATCTGTGTGTCTGTATTCTCGACACTATTTCAGGCAAGCTGTGGCGTTCACTACCCATTTCCGACACAAAAGAAAATGCAGCTAACCTTACGGCCGATGTTGTTGTTAAAGGCAGAGTCTATACCCTTAATTCTCAAAGCGACTCCCTTGCTCTTGACTGCGCAACCTATGAAGTCAACGACGGTACTCTCACCATATCATACATTTTCAGACAAAGCCTTGAAAACGGCAAGAAGATCGACTTGCTCATTCCTTTGACCTTCACCCTCAGTGACGGCACTCTTCAGGTAAAACTCGACTGCAAAAATATAGTCAACCTTTCAACGGCAGATGTCTATATCAAATCTCTGATGATTCTGCCTTACTTGGGCGCTGACAACAAAGGAGCAATGGGCGACTTCATACTTCTGCCCTCATCATCGGGCATCATTCTTGATACACAATCTCCCGCTGACGCTTTCAGTGAGATTACCCTTCCGGTCTACGGTGAAGATACAGCTAAAAATACCGACGTGACTTCCTATGTACCAATAGGCGCCTTCGGAATGAAAAGCAGTAACAACGCCTTTATCTGTCTCATAGACGAAGGCGAAGCACTTGCCACTGTAAAGGCTCAGAAAGCTCTTCAAAAAGGTACTGTAAACAGAGTTTCAGCGGAATTTGAGATAACTCCCACCCTTATAACAGAGGATACAATTTATCTTTCAAAAGAGAGCTATGAGGGCAGAATCAGTCTCAGTTACAGATTTTTAAACGGCAATAATGCAGATTATATCACTATGGCAGGTGCCTGCCGTGAGCTTCTCATAAGACAGGGCAGACTCAGCGACAATGCAAATAACAACAACGGCAGTTACCCTTTCAATCTCACTCTCATTTCGGACTCTGCCGAAAAAGGTCAGACAACAACTACTCTTGAAGCTCAGGAGCTCATAACATCACTTATGACCAAGGGTATCGGCAATATCCGCATTATTCTTGAAAGTGAAAACGAAAAAAACATCTCCGCTTTGTCGGACTTTGCCAAAAAGGAAAATCTCAGCCTTTCCCTGAGCCGTAATATTTATTCTGTCAAAAAAAGAGGCAGTGTTACTCTTTCAGGTGAAGACAACACTCTTGACATCAAAGGCACATCAAAAAATGCCGATGATATTCTAGATGCTATGCGAAAAAACGCCGTAGGGGTCTGCCTAACCGACTGCGGAAATGTTCTCTCCTCAGACTACAGCCGTAAAGGGTACAGTCGTCATAATAATCTTTCGGATATTTCAAAAATCTGCACTATGCTTTCATCTCACGGCAGTCTTACGGTTTCTTCTGCAAATATATACACAGTGAAATACGCCGACAATATTATCAATATACCGCTGAGCAGTCCCCTTGAAGATAATCCCTATTGCAAATGCGTACCTTTCCTGCAGGCAGTGCTTCACGGCATATGCGACTACAGCTTCACCGCCTTTAATTTAAGCAGTGACCCAACAACAGCAATGCTCAAGTCAATTGAATACGGCGCTGTTCCCTACTATGAATGGTACTTCACTCAGCTCGAGGAAAATGACCTTTATCACTATATGAGCTCTCTTTCTCAGGCAAGACTCGTTTATGACAATATGAAAAATATGTTTAGTGACCTTCGTGACCAACGAATAACTTCTCACGAAGAAGTCAAAGAAAATGTTATGTGTACCATCTACAGCGGTGGTAGTGAAATCTATGTCAACTACAACAATGAGGCTGTTTCTGTCGGTGGTATCACTCTTGACCCTATGGGATTTGTCAGAGTTAACTGATATATATTCACCCATCAGTGTATATACAAAAAAATGTGCATAGATGAATATTCCTCACGATTTCCTCACATCAAATGTTGAAAACCTTGTTAGTAAAGTTAAAAACTTTACCGTAACAAGGTTTTTTATTTCTCTAAAATAAATTCAATGTTAAAAACTTCGACTTTTCAACTTTTTCAACCCACTTTTAAACATAGGTAAGAAAAAAACTTTACAGCGTGATTTTCGCTGTAAAGTTCTGCTCTTTACTAAATTATATGTTCTGATTTGCAGTCTATTGCATAGGAATATGAATTATTTACCATCCGATTACAGATTCTCGCATAAAGTTGCCAGCTCTTCCATTGTCAGCTTTTCTGCTCTGACATTCTCTTCAAGACCCGAAGCACGAAGTGCTTCGGCAACCTGAGTTTTTGAAAGACCCATACCGGAGCTTATGGAGTTGAGGGCTGTCTTTCTTCTCTGAGCAAATGCAGCCTTGACCATCTTGAAAAACTTCTTCTCGTCGCTTACCTTCACGGCAGGGTACTCTCTGATGTCAAGTCTGATAACTGTGCTGTCAACATTGGGGGCAGGCATAAATGAGCCTCGGGACACGTTGAAGAGCTGCTTAACCTCAGCATAGTAATTGGTACATACGGTAATAGCGCCACTGTCACGAGAGCCGACGGGTGTGCACAGTCTGTCGGCAGCCTCTTTCTGAATCATAACAGTCACAGCCTTAATGGGCAGT